>JAADHD010000045.1 GCA_013152075.1 Verrucomicrobiota bacterium
AATGAGGGTCGTATTGCGAATCTTCCTCACTTCGATTGAACCAGTTTGTGTATGACTTTTGTGTGCCATTTTGGTTCATAACTCGTTCAGAGTGAGACTCTGCATTGATTATCAAAGGGTTGTTTGATTAATGGCGGAGAGGGTGGGATTCGAACCCACGGTACCTTGCGGCACGGTAGTTTTCAAGACTACTGCATTCGACCACTCTGCCACCTCTCCGTAAGAAGGCCTTAACTTCCCTCGACTTTGCTCGAGCGCAAGGAAAACTGCTCACGATTTCACCGTTATTTTTTTGGCGCGTCTTCAGCTTTTTCTTCCGGCGCATTTTTCGGTTTGATCAATACCGTCAACGCTTTATCACCGCTCAAATACTTCTTGGCCAATTCATTGACCTCATCCAACTGGATCGCCTGGTAGTCGGAAATGAAACTGCGCGCCCAGTCCAGACGTTCAGGATGCTCCTGACTGCTCTGCAATACGCTGTTCATCCAGTAACGATTGGTTCTGCGGTATTCTTCAATCTGATTGATCTGTGGTTTTTTCGCACGCTCCAGTTCATCTTGCGTGACCGAACCCGAAGACAAGCCTTCGCCAATCTCTTTGACAACATCCATCAGCATCTCCGCCTGATCCGGCTTCGCCGTCACTGAAGCGAACAAATATCCGTAGCCCTTGAACGCATCACTCGGCAAATTATGAGCAAAGGGGCTGTAAGCATCTCCCAATTCCTCACGCACTTTCTTGCGCAGTCGGTCATCCAATACCAGGGAAAGAACACTCAATCGACGCGTGCGCTTGATATCCCAGATATCCTCCGTCGGCCAGTAAACCAGAGGCATTGCTTTAGGAATGGCTGTTTCCACATCAAATACCTGTCCTTTCTCACCCTTCGGAAATACTACCTCACGCTCTTTTTTATAGGCAGGTTTCTCGTCCGCTCGCTTTGGCAGATTGCCAAATGTTGCCAGCACTTCGCCGATCATTTTTTTCATCTCAAAATCCCCCACAACGGTGAGCTCAAGATATTCACTGCCAAGCGGTTTAGCCAACCACGCTTGAACATCCTGTTCGGATATTTTTTCCATGTCCGCCTTGGACGGAAAACCAAAACGGGAATCCCCGCTATGTAAAAATCTGCTGACCTTACTCTGCATCACTCCTTGGGGGGTGCTATTGATCTGCTGATAAATCTGATCCAAGCCTCTCCGGAAAAGAACCGCTGCTTCAGGTCGATATCCGGGGTCGGTTAAATAAGCCCTCATCAAGAGTAACTGCTGATGCAAATCATCCGGATTCGTTTTGCCACTCATCGCAAAAGAATCGTCCTCCACTCCAAATCTCACTGATGCTGTCACCCCGGCAAATAGTCGTTTGATCGCATCTGCATCATGCGCTCCAAGACCACCATCAGAAAAAATACTGCTCGCAAAAAAAGCGAGACCTGGTTTGTCTTTGGGCTCCACCAGACGCCCCCCTCCGAATCGCGCCTTTACGTGAATAGTTTCATCCTCGAAATCCGTCACTTTTAAATTCACTCGGACTCCGTTCTCCAAAGTCAATTGGGTCACTTCGATATCCTCAACCACATTCTTTTTGGCGATCTTGCCGGGCTCAGGTAATTCACTGTACGCAAAAGCTTTCTCTTCTATCACTTCCGGTGGTTCCACCGCTGTCGCCTCACTTTTTTTATAGGCAGCTAATATCGTTTCATTCGCTTTCTCCAACTCCAGATTACCCGTCACCATCACCAGAGTCTCCGTACCTCCCCGCCAAGCCTGCTTGAATAAATCCCGACACTCATCCGCGGTGATCTTCTCCAATTCAGCCGTCACCCGCACCAAGTCATCTGCCGGACTGGTGAAAACCTCGCGACTCCCGATTCGACTAGCGATCGCACTGGACAAGGCCCTAGATTTTCTCGTCCCCATGGATTTTGCCGCCTGGGAATAGCGTTCTTTCACGTTTGCCTTGGCCTCTTTCAATTCCGCATCGGTAAACCCAAATTTCAACGCACGGCGCAATTCCTGATCCACCGTTTCCAGCGCTTTCTCCCAATTCTCCGGACGACACTCCGCTGAAATCGTAGCGTATCGAACAAAACCCAAATCATACAAATCATAAGTATGTGATGTTCCTCTCAGAAGAGCTGACCCTTCCTTTTTCGCCAGAATTTCCAATCGACGAGAAATAATTCGATTGGCTAAAGTCAGCCTCAAATCACGCGCACGTTTCTCCAGACTATCTTCTTCATTCTCCGCTGGCTTCATGGTATCAATGGATACCGACACCTCCCCTGCTTCCGCTTCAGGATGAAAGTGCGCGGTTAAGCCTCGCGAAGTCAGTTTCCCTAAGTCCGGTTCCTGCGCTTTCTTTTCAGCGGGCTTCAAACCTGAAAAGTGTTTTTTTATCTGGGCTTCAATGACAGCTTCATCGATTTCACCCACCACAACAAAAGCCATACGATCAGGCGTGTACCACTTCTGGTAAAATTCCACAAACCTCTCTCTCGGTGCTTGCTGAATCACTTCCTCTTTACCGATCGGCAAGCGTTGACTGATCAATCCTTCAGGAAGAATAAACTCCAACTGCGCCACAAAAGTTCTCCAACCTACCGAGTCACGAGTCCGTTTTTCACTCATGATCACCCCGCGCTCTTTATCAATTTCGGGCGCTCCAAGTAACATGCCGTCAGCGTAGTCACGCATCAATTGAAACCCCTGGGACAGCAACTCTGGACTCGAATCCGGCATTTCCAGTTTGTAAACGGTCTCTTTAAATCCTGTGTGAGCATTGGTGTCCCCTCCGAAGGCCATACCCAGTCTCTGGAAATATTCAACCATCTCCCCTGCTGGGAAATTTTTCGACCCGTTGAACGCCATGTGCTCCAAAAAGTGAGCCAGCCCCTGCTGATTATCTTCTTCCATCAATGATCCGGTATCGACAAACAAACGCATACTGACCCGCTTAGGCGGCTCAGCATTTTTCATGATCGCGTAGCGCATACCGTTTTCCAAAACGCCCCACTTCACCGCAGGGTCCGACTTTATGTCACTGGTTTCCTGAGCTAGTGGAATCGGACCGGCCAGCGGTGATGCTTCTTCAACAACTTCTTTTTCCTCAACGCCTTGAGTCTCGGCTGTTTCCTTTTCCTCCGACTTTGGTAAACCGTTTTTCTCGCTCGTATCGCGACAAGCTCCTGCCAAAGCCAGAACACATAAGCCCATCACAAGCCGCTGCCACGATGACGATTTTGAAATTAATTTTGTTATGTTTTTCATGAAATTTTGAAGAATTAACCACGGATCACACGGATCGCACGGATATTTTTTATATTGAATATTGGCTTTCCAATACAGTTTCGCGCGCTCTCCTTTGTTACTCTTTTCTTTTCCCATCAGTGCTACCCGCGTGATCCGTGGTTCAAATTAAACTCAACGCAATCCTCGTATTTCACAAGCGAACCTCCAAAAATATCAAGCGCACTGCCGATTGTCAGATCCACCCTCCCCTGACTCAATCGCTGCACCAACGACAAATCATCCAGACTACGAACCCCGCCCGCATAAGTCACCGGGCATCCTCCCCAGCCTCCCAACAGCGATACCAAATCTTCATCTATTCCCTCACACCGCCCCTCCACATCCGCGGCATGGACTAAAAATTCCGCACAACTCTCAGCCAGCTCAGTGAGAGTCTCGGCAGTCACCTGTAAATCGGTCTTCGTCTGCCAGCGATTCATGGCCACCACCCAACC
>JAADHD010000475.1 GCA_013152075.1 Verrucomicrobiota bacterium
CGTCACCTCTCCAGTCGAATGAATGGTCAGCAAATCTCCACCCTTCAGATCCACCCCTCGTGGATCTTTCGCTGGCGCGATCAGCAACGATGCGACCACCAGAACCAACGAAACCATCATAGCCAGACGCCGTTTGCCAAGAAAATCGAACTGTTTTTTCGGAGCGATATTGGCGAAACTCAATTTCTTGACCCAGCCCCCTTGTTCATTCACGGCCCAGGAAAAACATACCCGAGTCACCAACAGTGCAGAAAACATGGAAGCCAGGATCCCCAGAATCAAAGTGATCGCAAAACCTTTCACCGTTCCGGTGGCCACCATATACAGAATGACTGCCGTGATCAGAGTCGTGATGTTCGCATCAATAATTGCAGAAAAAGCTTTCCCATAGGCGGTCTTGATCGCATTCGGCAATGCCTTCCCGGTGGCCATCTCCTCCCTCAGCCGCTCATAAATCAACACGTTGGCATCGATCGCGATACCTATGGTCAAAATAATTCCGGCGATTCCAGGCAAAGTCAAAGTGAACTTAAACAAGGCCATCGATCCAAATATGATAGCGATGTTGATCAACATGCCCAATACCGCAAGCATTCCGGCAAAACGATAATAAATAAGGATGAACAGCAAAGTCAGCGACAGACCAGCCACCCCAGCTGAGATGCCCTGAGTCACCGTTTGTTTTCCCATCGTCGGCGAAATGAAGCTGACCGACTCTTTAGTCAAAGGCGCCTCCAACGGATTTGCCATCGCTGCTGCCAGCGCCATGGCTTCCGATTGCGTAAAGTCTCCACTGATTCGGCATTCCCCACCGTAGATGGCACCACTATAAAAACCCGGATATGAAATCACTTCCCCATCCAAAATGATGGCCATCTGCCGTTCGGGATTGTTGCCCGACAATTCCCCGAATTGGTCGGCTCCCTCGCTATCGAATGTAATACTGATCCCCCAGCCCTCCTGACCAAAGCTCGCAAAAGCATTCGTCACGGAATCTCCGGACATGTCCGCTTTCAGCTTCACCAGAACATATTCAATTGGCGCTTTTTCTTCCTCGATTTTTTCTTCACCTGACTTGCCCTCTCCCTCCTTGACCTCACTAGACTCGTCTTTGCTCTTCTTTTTTGCCTTCTCTCCAGCCTTCTTTACCGGAAGCGCTTTGTATCCAGGCACGATCTCATTTCCTTCATGAACGGCTCGCCCCAATACAAAAGCATTGCCCGGAATTTGATCGTTTTGCGGGGTAGGGATGATTGAAAATTCGAGCTTGGCCGCTTTGATAGCCGTATCGATAATTTTTTTCGCCGCATCCTCGCCAATACCCGGCATCTGTAAGAAAATGCGATCCGATCCCTGTGGAGCGAGAATCAACTCCCGCCCAGCGCTATCACCGCGCAATCTTTTTTCCAGCACACTAATAACCGTATCCTGAGTTTCACGGGTGATCTCCATGTCGCCACTCTGCTGAATGCGAAGATTCACCGCAATTCCCCCTCGCAACTCAATGCCTTGCTCAATGCCGAGCTTCATATAAAAATGAATGCCGGCAGATGTGACTGCAATTGCCAGAAAACTGCCTATCCGCCTTTTGGTCACCGCAGACTCAGTACCGAAGTACCATGCGAACGCGAATAACAAACCAATGCCTAAGAAAAAAATAAGTCCTGCTGCCATGATTCAAATATTAAAAAATTCCTAAATGCCAAAACTATCATTCAGCCGGTAAAACCTATTCACTCGATTCACTCGCCCTCTACTCCTTATCGGATGAAGCCTCCTCCTCAATCACCTCTGCTTCTACCTCGGTAGATTTACCACCCTTATCCTTGCTCTTAAAAACCTGCGTCACACTGGACTTTTCAAACTTTATCTTCACTCCGTCCTGCACTTTCACCGTCACCGTGCGGTCGCTTTTATTCGATACAATGCCATGAATGCCCCCCGCCGTGATAATTTCGTCCCCGATTTTCAGGCTGTCGAGCATGCTTGTCTGCTCCTTCTGCTTTTTCTGCTGCGGCCGGATCATGACAAAATACATCATCACCAACATTAAGACCATAGGGATCAAAATACCGCCAAAGGGAGAGGATTCTTGTGGCGCGTCAGCCGCTAGTATTGTCAAAAATAGTGTGTTCATTCGGAATTCATTTTCAGCCCCCCCGGTAGCGGCGAATAAAGTCTTCTTTAAAAGTGCTGAAAGAGCCGACTTCGATAGCACATCTGGCCTCGTTCATCAAGTTGAGATAAAAATGAAGATTATGCAGGCTTAACAATCGCAGGCCAAGTATCTCATCACTTTTGATCAAATGCCGCAAATAAGCGCGGCTAAAGCCCTGACACAAAGGGTGGGTGTCTTCTGAGATTGGTCGCAGGTCTTTCTCAAATTTCTTATTTTTGATATTCAAAGTTCCATCCGCAGTGTAAATCGTGCCATTCCTCGCCACACGGGTCGGCAACACACAGTCAAACATGTCCACCCCTCGCCCAATCAACTCCAGTAACTGATCAGGCTGCCCCAAGCCCATAGCGTAGCGAGGTTTGTCAGCCGGCAAAACCGGCAATGCGACTTCTATGGCAGAATACAACTCTTCATTCGGTTCTCCCACACTCAAGCCGCCCACCGCATAACCATCAAAATCCAGCGCCACCAGATCCTTTGCCGCCTTCTCACGCAAGTCCGGATAGGTTGATCCCTGCACAATGCCAAAATAATGCTGCCCCTCGCGACGATTTTTCTCAATCCAGTCCCGCGAGCGCTGCGCCCAACTCGTAGTAAGATTAAGACTGTTCACCGCATATTCACGCTCACAGGGATAAGGCGGACATTCATCCAGCAGCATGGCGATATCAGATCCAATAGTAGACTGAATCTCCAAAGCAGACTCCGGACTCAAAAACAACGGCGAGCCATCCAAATGACTCTGAAAAGACACTCCCTCAGCAGTGATTTTACGTAACTTAGCCAAAGAAAAAACCTGATAGCCGCCCGAATCGGTAAGAATCGGCCCATCCCAATTCATGAAATTGTGCAGCCCCCCGAATTCTGCAATTACCTCCATACCGGGCCGAATAAAAAGATGATAAGTATTCCCCAGAATAATGCTCGCCTCCACTTCGCGCAGTTCTGCCGGGCTCACCGTCTTCACCGTGCCCCGAGTTCCCACCGGCATAAAAGCCGGCGTTTCCACCACCCCGTGCGATAAGGTCAAGCGCCCCCGCCGAGCATCCGTTCCACCATCCTGACTAATCAATTCAAACATACAACGCGGAGAATAACGACAAAACCGAAGAACGAAAGCTAGATTTATTCTATTGTGCTTTTCTGTAAGGCAACAGAATACGACCTAGGAACAGATCCGAACGGCACTGCATTAAGCTCATTCGTCGAACTGAAAAATTTACTGGAATAGGAGTTCTGCAGTAAAATGGGTGAAAGGTGTGGTTTTGAATTTCTGATGAACAGTGGAATCGCTCAAAGAATAAATACATTGTCTGAATATATCTTAAAAGACCTTGGCGATCTTTGCGAGAGTCCTCTGAAAAATTCATTGATCCGCCAAGCTGACTTCCTTTTAACCACCTGAGCCAAACGCAGTGCGACAGCCTGTCTGGCGCTACTTAAAAAACAGGCAATAGTTACCCGTTTTGGCAATTTTGTGATTTATAGGAAAACTTGGGTTAACAACAAGCGCAAAGCGCCAACCCTATGGTAGCCTGCGGGCATCGCCCCAGGAT
>JAADHD010000477.1 GCA_013152075.1 Verrucomicrobiota bacterium
TGGGGAAAACGCTGACGCTTCCCGAGGTGATCGAGCTCAACCGATCCGGTGACGGAGAATTTGATGATATTCTTGAAGGAGCGGGACGATATCTCGCTATCGGATTGGCGGCAGCGGTGAATATTTTCAATCCACGGGCGATTTTTATTTATGGGAAATTTCTTGATGCCCAAGAGGGGCTTTTCGAGCGTGTTGTGAAGTGGACCCATGAAAGGGCCTTGGACCTTTCTTCCGCACAATGTGAAATTTTTCAGGCACAGCGGGATCCGCACGAATGCCAGCAGATCGGAGCGGCAGCGGGGATCATTGAAAAGCTCACTCGATCGGTTTCGGATAAACGCCGTGTGATGGGTGAGAAAGGCGCGGCTTGATGCATAAGTTATGAAATACAGGGTTAAAACAAATGGCGGGTCGGCATCCGGGATTACCAAGAATGCGCTTGTGGCTGTAGCGGTTTTATTTTCTGTGGGCGAGGTGGGGGAGGTTCGCGGGCAAAACACAGGTAAAGTGAAAGCGGCTGCGGATGAGTTGTTCTTTGAAACGCAGATTCGACCTCTGCTGTCACAGAATTGTTTTAAATGTCATGGTGAGGAAAAACAGAAGGGGGGGTTACGTCTCGATTCGATTCATCGTATATTGCAAGGCGGGGATCTGGGAGCGTCTCTTATTCCGGGCAATGTGAAGGGTAGTCTGATGGCCAAGGCGATTCGCTGGGAAGCCGGTGAATATGCGGAAGAAACTTTGGAGATGCCGCCCAAAAAGAAACTGTCGAAAGATCAGATTGCTCTATTGACGAAGTGGATTGAAATGGGGGCGCCGTGGCCACAGTCGGCGGCGGATATTGCCAACAGTCAGAAAAAGATTGAAGACCCGCGGGCCGGCATTTGGAAGGCCGCGGCTGAGCATTGGGCCTTTCAAGCCGTGGGGCATACAGTTATTCCCAAAGATAAAAATACCGGCTGGGGAAAAAATATCATTGATCGTTTTGTTCTGGCTAAAATGGAGACAGGCGGGCTCGCGCCTTCTGCGAAAGCTGATAAAATCACTTTACTGCGGCGGGCTTATCTGGATTTGATTGGACTTCCCCCTTTGCCGGAAGAAGTCGAGGCCTTCTTGAAGGACTCATCAGCGGGCGCTTTTTCGAAGGCGGTTGAGAAGCTACTGAAGGACCGTCGTTATGGCGAGCGCTGGGGCAGGCACTGGTTGGATGTGGCGCGTTACGGCGACTCGAAGGGGGCGATATTTGGAGAGACACGTGAGTATCCCTATGCTTATACCTTCCGCGATTATGTGATTAGTTCCTTCAATCGAGACAAACCCTTTGACCAGTTTCTGATCGAGCAACTTGCTGCCGATCAGTTGGGCCGGAAGGCGAATGACCCATCGTTGGCGGCGATGGGTTTCATCACGGTGAACCGCCGTTCCAATGGCGGAGGAGAAGTGGAGCAGTGGGCGGATCGAGTGGATACCCTGGGGCGGGGAATGCTGGGTTTGACGATTGCCTGTGCGCGTTGTCACGATCATAAATACGATCCCATTCCGACGGCGGATTTTTATTCCCTGCTCGGAGTTTTTGCCAGCAGTGAAGAGCCCAAAGAGCTTCCGGTGATCGGGCGGCCAAAGCCGGGTTCGTACCAGGATGGTGAATTTAAAAAGTTTAAAGCTGAGGAGGATCGAAAACTTCAGGAGTATAAGGACAAAAATCATGTCAGGCTGTTGAAGCAGTATCGGGGGCAGGTAGGAGGTTTTTTGATGGTGCTTGCCGATGGTCGCGGGGAAAAAGAAAATGCCCTGAGGGTGCTTGCCGGTCGTCGCAAGCTGAGTCCCTACATCGCGCTTCGTTATCGTGATTATCTGGCGGAGCATGAGAACGATCCGGTTTTTGGAGCGTGGCAGGCTTTTGTAACTTTGGAAGAATCCGGTTTTGCGGGAAAAGTAAAAAAACTGGCTGCGCTGGTTACTGAAAACAAGTTACCGGGGGTGACATTGAACCCGGTGGTGGCCGAGGCCTTTAAAGGGAAAGCACCGGCTACTCTCAAAGAGGTGGCGGATATTTATCAGAAGATCTTTACCTCAGTGGACAAGCAGTGGCAGGAGATGGTTAAAAAGGATTCAAAATCAAAATCTTTGGCGGATGCCCCTCGTGAGCAGCTGCGCCAGTTGCTTTATAGCAGTGATGCCCCGGGGGTATTGCCGGCTGGGGATTTCAAACAGCTCGAGCGTAAAGTGTATCTTGAGTTGCTCAAACTGAACGCAAATTACACTCTGCGTCTGGCGATGCATCCGGGGTCGCCGCGTCGGGCGATGGTGGTGCGTGATAAAAAGGAGCTTTACGATCCGCACATTTTCATTCGTGGAAATGACAAAAGGCCGGGTGATGCCGTGCCTCGTCAGTTTTTAAAGATCATCGAAGGGGATGAACGTAAACCTTTTAGCAAAGGGTCGGGGCGTCTTGAGCTCGCACAGGCAATTGCGTCTAAGGACAACCCTCTCACCGCCCGGGTGATGGTGAACCGGATCTGGAATTATCATTTTGGACAAGGACTGGTCAATACACCCAGCGATTTTGGTTTGCGCTGCGAGGAACCCGTTCAAGTTGAATTGCTCAACTGGTTGGCGCGGGAGTTTATGGATAAAGGCTGGTCGATCAAACACATGCATCGTTTGATTATGAATTCGGCTACCTATCAGCAATCCAGTCACGGGGATCCGAAAAAGTTCGCAGTCGACCCGGATAATAATTTTCTCTGGCGTTTTAATCGCAGGCGTTTGGAATTTGAAGCAATCCACGACAGCATGTTGGCGGTGTCCGGTAAATTGGATTCGAAAGTGGGTGGTCCGGCGGTGACTTTGATCCGGGATACTACGGCGAAGCAGGGCGGTGCCAGCGTGACCTGGGGATTCAATCCCTATCGGCGGGCGGTTTATGGGGCGGTTTCGCGGGACAAATTGCCCTCGCTGCTTTTAACTTTCGATTTTGCCAATCCCGATGAGACCAATGAGAAGCGGAATAGCACTACGGTTCCGACCCAGGGGCTTTACATGATGAATAATCCGTTTGTGATGGAACTCGCGGCGGCTTTGGTTGAGCGCAAGGATGTGTCAGTCCTTACTGATCCTGAAACGCGAATTCGCCGGATCTATCAGCTTACTTTTAACCGGGAGCCTAGTGAGGGAGAACTGCGTGCCGGTTTGAGCTTCATTGATACTTACAATCAGCCCGATCCCAAAAAGGGTAAAAAGGCGATGCTTAAACCGAAGGGGCCTTCACCCTGGACTTATGGTTACGTCGCTTACGATGGAAAGAGCCAGACCTATGACGCGGCGACGATGAAGCCATTTCCGTATCATACCTCACGTGTGATGCAGGGAGATGCTGAATATCCCGATAAAAAGAATGGGCTGGGCTGGACGAGGTTGACGCCAGAGGGAGGTCATGCGGGTGGAGGTAGGAATGCTCTTGTGCGTCGCTGGACAAGTCCGGTGACGGGCATGGTGGAAATTGCCGGCTCGCTTAATCATGGAGCAGAGCAGGGTAATGGTATTCGGGCTGCGGTATATGGCCCGAAAGGAAAAATCAAGCAATGGGTTTCGCATAACGCAAAAGTTGAGACTCTGGTAGGCGCGATTGAGGTGAAACAAGGAGATGCGCTTGATTTTGTCGTCGATGCCATTGGCGATGGTTATTACGATGGCTTTCAGTGGATCCCTGTAGTGGTGGTTAAGGGGGAGCGCAAGATGCTTTGGTCGTCTAAGCGTGGTTTTCCCAAGCCGAAAAAAACCATGGCAGGTAAAATTCAGCCCGGTGAGTTCGGTCCGTGGCAGAGTTATGCGCAGGTGCTGCTGATGTCGAACGAGTTTGTTTTTATCCAATAAGAGTTATGAATCCAGAAAACCCACAATCAAGTATTGAAAATTTTCCTTCCCGGCGTGAGTTCTTGAATCGTTCGGGCACGGGTTTTGGTGCTCTGGCCCTGGGAGCGCTGATGGCGGAAGAAGGTTTGTTGAGTGAGTCGGCTGAAGCGGCCGCTTCAAGGTCTCCACTGGCCCCGAAGGAACCTCATTTCCCAGCGACGGCCAAACATGTGATCCATTTGTTCATGAATGGAGCTCCGTCTCAGGTGGATACTTTTGACCCTAAACCGGAGTTGGATCGTTTTGATGGCAAGACCTTGCCCCTCCACTACAAAACCGAGCGCAAGACGGGAATGGGTTACAAGTCACGCTGGAAATTCCGAAAATATGGTCAAAGTGGAATTGAGGTGAGCGATCTTTTTAAGCGTACGGCAGAGCACGTGGATGATATGTGCATCATACGTTCGATGCACTGTTCGGTGCCGAATCATCCACCCTCGTTCATGGAGATGAACTGCGGTGATCCGATTCAGTCACGGCCGAGCATGGGGTCGTGGATCAATTATGGTTTGGGAACGGAGAACCAGAACCTGCCCGGTTTTGTGTCGCTTTGTCCCGGAGGTTATCCCAGTCGTTTTGGCCCGCGTAATTGGCAGTCGGCTTTTTTGCCGGCGGCTTATCAGGGCACTTTTATCAATACCGAATATACCAAGATCGAGCAGTTGATCGATAACATCAAAAACAACAGCATCAGCTTTTCGCAACAGCGCAAGCAGCTGGATTTGTTGAAGGCCTTGCACGAGGAGCAGGCTGAAAAGGTGGTGGATGACGGACCGCTGGAGGCGCGTATCCAATCCTTTGATTTGGCCTACCGCATGCAAATGGAAGCGGCGGACGTGTTTGATGTTTCCACCGAACCGGAATCGATTCGTCAGATGTATGGCGATACTCCGCATGGACGACAGTTGTTGATTGCGCGTCGATTGATCGAACGCGGGGTGCGTTTTGTGCAGGCTTGGACAGGCAAAGGCATTCCCTGGGATGATCATGATGACATCATGCTGCATCAGAAAAAGGCGGATATGTGGGATCAGCCGATGGCCGCTTTGTTGAAGGATCTGAAAGAGCGCGGACTGTTGGATGAAACGCTAGTGATGTGGGGTGGGGAATTTGGCCGCACACCGACGATCGAGTTGCCTGCACCGGGAACGAATCAGGGATTAGGCAAGGGACGCGATCATAATAATCACGGGTTCAGCATGTGGCTGGCCGGCGGCGGAGTGAAGGGCGGACATGTGCACGGATCCACCGATGATTTTGGATTCAAGGCGGTGTATGACCGCGTGCATATTCACGATCTGCACGCAACGGTGCTGCACCTGATGGGGCTG
>JAADHD010000195.1 GCA_013152075.1 Verrucomicrobiota bacterium
CTCAATGTGTAAAACGAGCCTCACGACAATAATCACCTCAGAAAATTCGTTTAATTCAAAACGAATAGGACCTTCCATTGCCGTTTTTAGGCTAATTGCCTCCGACTGCCTCAGAGCTTCGCTCTTCGGCTCCTAATTGCCTCCGGCCGTCTCAGAGCTTCGCGCTTCGGCTCCTAATTGCCTCCGGCTGTCTCAGAGCTTCGCTCTTCGGCTCCTAATTATTAATTCCTAATTCTTAATTCTTAATTCTTAATTATTAATTATTAATTATTAATTTAAGACTTCACCTTCACACACACCACCTGCCCATTGCCATTGCGGCAATAAATCTTTCCATTAGCCAACACCGGCGCAGTCCAGCATTTTCCTCCCATCACTTTTTTCTTCACCGTCGGCTTAAAACCTTCCGGCGATGCCTTTCCTATCATCAACTCTCCCGACTCGCTCAATACAATCAATCGACCTCCCTCGGTCGCTGCCACCGCCCCCTGCCCCACGGAAGTATCCACCCACTTGCTTTCGCCAGACACAAGCTCCAGACACTTCAATCCCGTTCCGTCCTGCCCTTCGTTCCCACTTACCCCATAAAGAAAACCGTCGATCAACACGCAGGCGTTCATCTGACTCTTCATTTCACGGTTTTTCCAAACCGTTTTTGGCTTCCCTTGTCCATCCCATTTCACCAAAGTCGCCCCTTTGTCATACCCGGATGAAATAAAAATATGCTCTCCATCCGTCACCGGATCCGCCGCATTCACCCCATAACGAGTCAGCCACTTCACGCGCCACCACTCCTTGCCGTTTTTGCTTTCCACACAGGTATAACCACGTTTATTGGAAAAAATAACAAGATCCGTTCCATCACGATGAACCAGATAAGGTGCTGAATATGAAGCCTCCCCATTTTTCGATTTCCATACCTCCGAACCATCTTCTTTTCGCAAAGCCAGTCCTGCATCTCCTGCGTTCAAGAGCAGTAACGAACCATAAACCTTCGGACTACCAGTAAATCCCCAGGCGGGCATGTCATATCCAAAATCATCACGCAGTTGTTTTTTCCATTTCACCTTTCCGCTAGCCGCTTCAAAGCAAAACAACTCACCCGCACGAGCCAATGAATAAACCACCTCGCCATCTACCGTGGGAGTGCCCGTCGAACCCCCAGGATAATACAGATCACCCAAGGGCTGGGGATAAGAGTGTTTCCATATCACCTTTCCGGACTCAGCATCGAAACACCAGACCGTATCCGTTTCCTTGCCATCATGCCCCATGGTGAAAACCCGACCATTCGCCACCACAAATCCAGAAAAACCCAAACCCGCCTCAGCTTTCCAAACCTCTTCCAATCCGCTGATCCCCTCCAACGACTCCTTCGAAATCCCGTTTGCATCCGGACCACGCCACTGGGACCAGTCCGCGCTCCTCAAACTCAATGTCCCCAAACCCAAATTCATCAATAAAATCACACAAACAGTTTTCATCTGATCAATCTGCCTCAATATTCTACAAATTCCACGTCCATTTCATCTCGATTTTATCTTCTTTTTAGAATACAAGAGAACCCGTCATGTCATTACTCATCCTGTTTTTTCTTTTATCCATCATCTTCTCCTTTCTCTGCTCGATCTGGGAAGCCGTGTTATTGAGTATTTCGCCGTCTCATATCAACACCCTGGAAAAATCCAACCCTAAGCTCGGCAAACGAATACACACCCTGAAAGAAGAGATCGACCGCCCTTTGTCAGCTATTCTCAGCTTAAATACCATTGCTCACACGGTAGGAGCTATAGGCGTCGGAGCACAGGCCGGAGCCCTCTTTGGCACGAACTCCATTTCATTGGGAGTCGTTAATATCAGCTACGAAGCCATCATAGCTGCTCTCATGACTCTCGCCATTTTGATCCTCTCAGAAATCATTCCCAAAACCATCGGGGCCAATTATTGGAAAAAACTGACCCCCTTTACCATTCACTCTCTGAATTTCCTGATGATCATTCTTGCCCCGCTGGTGTGGTTAAGCCAGGGCATCACCAAACACCTGAAAAGCGACGGCACCCAGAGTGTGCTGAGTCGCTCGGATCTGGCCGCTTACGCGGAAATCGGCAAAAGAAGCGGGGCGATCAACTCCGGGGAATCACGCATCATCACCAACCTGCTCAAAATGAAGTCCCTGCGCACCAAAGACATCATGACCCCACAAACGGTCATGGTCATGGTGAATGAAAACAGCACTGTACACGAATATTACAAAGCCCACCAGAACTCCCCCTTCTCCCGCATTCCAATCTATCAGGAAAAACGAGATCATGTCACTGGACTCGTTCTTAAAGATGACATTTTGCAGTCTCTGGCCGAGGACAAAAAAGACACCCTGCTAAAAAGCTTGAAACGTGACACCATGACAGTTAGTGACACCATGACCTTGCTAGACTTGTTCGAAACCCTGCTATCGAAAAAAATACACCTCTGCCTGGTCGCAGATGAATACGGTAGCTTGCTGGGCCTAGTCACTCTGGAAGACGTGATGGAAACCTTGCTGGGTATCGAAATCGTCGATGAAACCGATGAAGCTCCTGACCTGCAATTACTCGCCAGAGAGAAATGGAACGAGCGCGCAAAAGATCTCGGTTTATTACCTGACCCTACGGTTAAAGAAGACGATTAACCAACTCTTCCGCGATGCGAAGGACCTCCGGCTCTCCAGCAAGCCCGTGCTTTTCCAGCAAGGCAAACACCTCTTCCCGGCTTGGCTCCACCACCCCCTCCTCCGCGATCTGTTTTTCATCCGCCGGATAATCCGGAAATATCTGACAAGCCATCAGCCAACACGCCCAGGCCCGTGCTGATCTTCGCGCTTTCCTCGGCTCTACCATCCGAGTCGCCAAATGCTGGAAATGACGCCTGGGATTCCCGATAAATTGATCCTCCTCCCTATGTTTCATCACCCAGGCCGACGCCGCATAAGGCAACGGCCACTGATCCAGAATTGGCTCATCACCATTCAAATCAGCGCCAAAAGCGCGATTAAACATCAGCAAGGCCTGAGCAGGCAAACCCTGTAACCACAATGATTGCCCACCCTTCAATGCCTGCTCATAAAAACGCGATCCATAATTGTCATCCCTCACCTCACGCATCGCCGCCGCCGACACAGGAGCTTCAACACCCGGTAGATAAGGGCAAGGTTTAAGATGCGGCTCGTGTTGTAAAATCCTTGCCATTTTTAATATCCATTGTCATTTTTCCATTCAATTTGTATAGCTCTTTAAGCCCAGTGTAAACCTTTCACATCTTTCTGAAAATGACCAGAACACCAAGGATTATTTTGAAACGGAATACCCCCCGCAACTCAAATAATCTCCCAATCCCAAAACCAAAGTGACCAAAAAAATGTCCGGCCGGACATTTTTTTGGTCACTTTGGGTTTGGGAACTCCTTTTTCTGGAAACTTAACAAGACTAGTCGTCTAGTCAGAATTGATTTGATGGGAGGTAAAGTAGGATAGATTGCTTGCCAAGCTGTCCGCATCGGCCTTACAACGCTCCACCAAAACTATATCCGCCCTTCTTCGATGTCGTAAACATCAAACCAACGATAAACCATTTTGTCAGCAGGAATGAATTGCGGAATATAAGTTTCTAAGAACTCTTGCAACTCAATCGGCATCTCGCTGATACGCTTGTCTCGCAAATCATTGTTCCAGCGAATCACTTCCCGTTGCTCTTTCACCTTGGAGTTTTCCACAATCCATTTAGCCACAGCTTCATCATCCGCTCCGCTTGCCACCAGTTCCTTGAACTCATCTGAACTGATCCCTGTGAAGTCAAAGAAGATATTATCCAGCGGACAAGAGAAGTGATACTCCCCCTGTGTTCCTGCTACAACTGCTCTGCATTTATCCAAAGCGCGAGCAGCGATAACATAACCTGCGAGCACCTCACGCGGACTGCGGGGAAATTCTGTGTTTAAGTCTAATGATTTCATATAGCCTCTGTCGACGTCGGAACGAACGGCTCCTTACATCAAAAAACCATCAATCCACCAACTCTTTCACCGCCTGCAAATAATCCGCCAGCGTTTCACTGGATTTGAGCGCTTGGGATTTTTCCAAATGCTCAACAGCCTTCTCATACTCTCCCACCGTCACCAATAATTTTCCGTGCGCACGATGCGCTGCCGCTGCGTGTTCGGGTAGCCGCTCCGCTCGCTCCAACAACATCTCGGCTTCTTCACGAGCACCTCCATCCTCCTTGAAGCGTGCCAACAAGATCAAAGCCTGCCCATCCAACGGTTCTTGAATCAACCAATCACTGATAAGTTTTTCACCCACTTTAGCATCCCCTGTTTCCAATTCGATAAGAGCCTGTTGACGATAAAAACGCGAACGCACTTGTTTGTCCGCTTGCTCGGAAGTGAGCTGTTTTTGAAAAAAATCATGCTTCGTCAACTGCTTGGAAAATATCGCCGCCCCTTGCCACTGCCCGGCATTCGTCATTACTTCCACGACCTCTACCAGGCGAGTCAACGCCGCAGGCTTCGGCTGCCCCAAAGCCAAAAGATAGCGTTTCAACGCCAGGCCAGGCAGCCCCTCCTGAAGATAAAGATGCCCCAGAGACAAAGTAGCCTCGGCTGAAAGCCCACCAGCACGGTGGGCCAGTTCCAGATTAACCATCGCATCCTGCGGCTGTTGCAAAGCTATCAAACTGTCAGCCTGTCTCAGCCAGAGGCTCAGATCGCTGGGAGCTTCGTCGATGAGTTGCTGGAAAATCGACGCCGCCTGTCGTGGACGTTTCAAGGCCTGCAATGCCTGGGCCTCTCCCAGCTTCCACTGCCGCTGTGCGGGTTGGGTCAAAGCTGCCAGACGGTAGGCGTCGAGTGCCGCCTGATGATGCTTCTGCACCGCATGACAGTAGCCGAGTAAACCCATGGTAAGCGACTCGCGCGACCCCAGCTCCATAGCGCGAGCGAGATGCTCAACCGCGAGCTGATATTTTTCCTGCTGCACCAGTACGATGGCGAGATTGCGATGGGCATCACGAAAATTAGGGAATTTGCCCAACGCTTTTTCAAAATGAATCACTGCCGAATCCAAGTCGGCAGCTTCGAACTCGAAGGTCGCCAGCGAAAACAACAGAGCCGGGCTTTCCGCAAGCAATGAGCATTCAGTGAGAACCTTAATCGCTCCGTCACGATCCTTAGCCGCCATTTTTTTAGCTGCTTCATCGAGGTAAAATTCCTCGTCAACGGTGATCCGCGGTTCGATTCGCGAGTCAATACCAAAACTACCGGTCACGGTTTTGCGGAACATTTCACTCTGCCAGAGCGGGTCAATTGGCAAGGGCGCACGAGGCGAGGCCGGCTCAGCGTGAAGCCAGCTCGTCAAAAGCAACAGAATCGTAGTAAGTCGCATCATGGACGTAAAATAAGTGGCCATTTGAAAAGAGCGGTGACGGCTCGACCGTCTTTTCGCGGAGGCGTGAATCGTGAACCCGTCGCAAACAGCCTCGCCATTTCAGTGAACTCCGGGTGACTACTTTTAATTACATTGCGAATGATCACTTTACCACTGGGGCGGATGAGCACCTCCAATGTCACCCGTCCTTCCTTAACCCCACGAGCTTGTTGGCTCTTGGGAAAAGGCACCGTAGGACGGCTGATGAGTCGCGGCTGACTATCGAGATTTTTCGACGAAAAAGTCATATACTCACGCGCCTGCTCAACTTGCGGAGCGAAGTTGGTCACATCGAGCTGCAGTTTCAGCTCGGGATTTCGCGCAGCCTTAATCGCTGGAGCCACTGGGTCAAAACGGATATCAAGCTTGGGCAGGTCGGGACTTTGAACCGGCGGCGGCGTTTGCTCGACCTCCGGTGGTGGTGGCGGTGCCGGCAAACTAACAGGCGATGTCGTCTCAAGCGAACGAATCATCAGCGTCGGCGCCTGGGAGGCGCGGCTGAGGCGTGCCGCAGCAAGAAAAACCAGCAAGGCGAAGGTCAAGACGACAGCCAATGCCACCCGCGCAATCAAACTGAAAGATATGGAGCGGGATTCAGTCATTGGTCGTGGAAACAAAAACTCGTTTAGCGCCGGCCAGCTTGGCTTCATCCAGCACCTGCACCGTGGCATCCGTAGGCGTGCTGCGATCCGCCTGAATGATGACCGGCATCTCCTCCTGTCGAATCAAACGACTGACCGTAGATCGCACACCCGCCACCCCGATCTCACGCCCGCCATAAAACACCTGACCCCCCGGAGTGATCCCAATGAGAATGCTATTGCGCTCCAAATCCTGCTGACTGGCCGCACGCGGCTTGTTGATCTCCACCCCGCTCTCCTCGACAAAAACCGTAGTGACGATGAAAAAGATCAACAAAATAAATACCACGTCGATGAGCGACGAGATATTAATCTCGCTACTTTCTTCACTGGCCGGTTCGCCAAAGCGCTGGAATCGTCGGGACATGGATAGTAATTAGGAATTAAGAATTAAGAATTAGGAGTTAGGAGTTAGGAGTTAGGAGTTAGGAGCCGGAGCGAAGCGGAGACAGACGGAGTCAATTAGGAGTTAGAGAAAATAGAAGTCAGGAATTACTCTGTTGAAGCAGTTGGGATTCGAGTTGGCGGAATTTTGATGTGAGTTCTCGGTGACGGCTACGCAGCCAGGCGCAGACGATGTAAGTTGGCACGCCAATGATAAGCCCTGTCTGGGTAGTGATGAGAGCCTCCGAAATACCACCTGAAATAATATCAATCGGAGCTGTCGCAGAAGCCGTGGACATACCGAAAAAAGTCGCAAACATCCCCGAAACCGTGCCCAGCAAACCCAGCAAAGGCGCCGCCCCGATCATAATGAAAGCAAAAGGAAAACGGCGTTCGGATTTAGCAAACAGACGTTGCGCCACCTCCTGCAAACGCCGAGGCAGATCCCCCGTCTTATTTAACTGAACACGCAAACGCTCACGAATCTCGTCCTTGCCACCCGTCCCCTTCAGCAACGCAAGCCATTCAGATGACGACAACAGCGGAGCGTCCGGCAAGCGCATCGAATGCCACAACGAAAGCAAAGAAAAAGCAATGCCAAAAGCCAGCGAAAGCAGCGCCAAAAACAC
>JAADHD010000177.1 GCA_013152075.1 Verrucomicrobiota bacterium
ACAGTTTGGGAAGCTCGCCAAATTGCCAAAATGGCCAAAAAAATGGGAGTCACCACTCGCCTGGGAAATCAGATTCATTCCGAGCCGCAATACCGCGCCACCAAAGTGATGATCCAGGAAGGGGTCATCGGCAAGGTTAAGGAAATTCACACCTGGATCGTATCATCTGGTCACGGCCGATCCGGAGTCCTTTCCGCGCCGACTCAACCCATTGATGCTCCCGATAATGTGTCCTGGGATAACTGGATTGGTGCCGCGCCGATGCGCCCATATGGAGGTGACGGAATATATCATCCACGTTCATGGCGTGATTGGCAGGTCTTTGGCTCGGGGTCAATCGGGGATAATGGCTGTCACCTGCTTGACCCGCTCTACACCGCATTGGAACTGACCAACCCTCTGTCACTCACTAACAACCATACAGGTTTGAATAAGGAGGTCTGGCCGGCCCAGGAAACGATCATCTACACCTTTCCGGGGACCAAATATACAGCCAAAGATAAACTGCGTATCACTTGGTATGACGGAGGGCGCAGACCTAATTTTAAACTACCCGGAACCCCGTCTCCGCAGGATATGATCACCCCGGCTTCACTGATCGTTGGTGAAAAGGGCAATTTACTGGTTCCACATTGGGGCACGCCCAAGCTTTACCCAGAAGATGATTTTGCGGATTATAAATTGCCCGATGTCGGCAAAAAAAACCATTGGCATGACTGGGTAGATGCTTGTTTGTCAGGTGAATCGATTTCAGATGATTTTGCCTATGCCGGTCCGCTGACCGAAGCCGTCCAGCTTGGTAACGTGTCCGCCCATTTTCGTGGAAAAACTCTCAACTGGGATGCTGAGAATTTTAAAATCACCAATATTCCTGAAGCGAATGCTTTTCTCACCAAGGAATACCGCAAAGGGTGGGAAGTGGAGGAAGTGGCGGATTAAGACGAAATCTTGCCCGAATTTGCAAATTTAAGCTCAGTTAAGCATTTTGTGTCATCCATATTGAACATATTGCTGAAAACTGCCTCATACTCTAGGCGTATGTGCGCTACCTTTCTCCCTTGCTACCTGCCAATTCTTCCCCATATTATTTAGCAAAAGCAGTTTCTCACCCCTTTTTTACACGACCCCATAGACTTTATGAAACCAACCAACCACCCCATCTTGCATGCCTTCACTATCGTCGGCGTCTCAGCATTAGGACTCGGCTACAGCAATGCAGCTGACGCCAAGGATCCCATTATTTACAAGGATCTGGTAAATCCGATTTTTCAGGCCAAATGTGTATCCTGTCACGGTGAAGAAAAATCCAAAGGCAAGCTCCGTCTCGATTCCTACGAAGCAGTGATGAAAGGCGGCAGTGATGCGGGTAGCGATAATGTGATCCCCGGCAAACCAAAAGATAGTGAATCGATTGTCCGTGCGCACCTTCCTTTGGACGACGATGATCGCATGCCGCCTGAAGACAAAGATCAGCTCACTAAACAGGAATTAGCCGTGCTTGAGTTCTGGATCAAATCCGGAGCCAAAAAAGACATGAAAGTGTCTCAGGCCAAACCGGCTGGCGCGGATGCGGAAGCCATTAAGTATGTCGTCGCCCACCCACCGAAAGTAAAAGCCAAGAAAGCTAGCAAACCTAAAGTGGACCCTAAAGTGGCCGCTGCTCGGGCTAAAGCACTTGCGGCTGTGATGCCGAAAGTTGAAAAGTCCGGCGCTTCGCTGATGGCGATTGCCCAGGACACTCCGGAGTTGAGATTCAGCGCCTTGAACGTAGCAAAAAGCTTTAAGGATGACGGGCTGAAGATTTTGGCCCCAGTAAACGACCAGATTTTATGGCTCGATTTGGCTCGAACTCAAATCACCGACAAAGCATTGGTTGATGTGGTGGCAATGAAGAACCTCACTCGATTGCATTTGGAAAACACCAAGATCACGGATGCTGGACTCGCTAATATCGCCAAACTTGCGAATTTGGAATACCTCAATCTTTATGGCACTCAGGTAAGCGATGCGGGCATTCAAAAACTGGCCGGGCTAAAAAAGCTGAAAAAGATTTTCCTCTGGCAGACGAAAGTCAGCGAAAAAGGAGCAAAACAACTGGTCGCTAAAATTTCCGGCTTGGATGCTAATACAGGGTTCAAAGCCGCCGCCGTCAAACCTGTGGTTGCCGTGGCTAAAAAACCGGCAGCGCCCGCTAAAAAACCAGCCCCACCTTCTCCAAATGCAGCACTGAAAAAAGCATTAGCATCGGCCAAGGTGGCCGCTGATTCAGCAACCAAAGCAGCCGCAGAGGCAACCAACGCTGCCAAATCAGCGCAGGCTGTGCTGAAACAAGCTGAAGTCGCTATTGCTGCAATGGAAAAGGCCAACACACCTCCTAAAGCGCCCGCCAAACCAGCAGTCGCTAAACCGAAACCAGCCGCGAAGAAGGTGGTGCCTAAACCTGCGGCTAAGAAGGCTGCTCCTAAACCTGCAGCAAAACCAGCTGCCAAAAAACCTGCGCCTAAGCCAGCTGCGAAACCACCGGTGAAGAAACCAGCTGTTAAAAAAGCTGGCGCCAAACAGGCTTAACGAAATTGATTTGATACCCCCTATATGGAACCGAAAGGCCTCACTCATGTGTGGCCTTTTTCCTTTTCCCCATTAATATACTTATAACCCAAGCATTCATATGACTCCCCCATTAGCTCGACGCGACTTTCTCAAGAATACCGGCAGGGCCGGTTTAGCTGCCGCTTTTGCCGGTGTTCCTGCTCTAGTCCGTGGCAAGAATCTGAATTCAAAAATACAATTTGCTGGCATTGGAGCCAACGGCAAGGGCTGGAGTGACATCAAGGAAATGTCCACGCACTCAGCTATCGTTCCGGTGGCATTCGCCGATGTGGATTTGTCACGGACGGACAAGGTAAAACGCCTCGCTCCCGAAGCTGCTCTGTATCAGGATTACCGAAAAATGTTTGATGAACTGGGGGATAAAATTGATGCCGTTACAGTGTCCACTCCTGATCATATGCATGCCTACATCTCCCTCGATGCGATGCGCCGCGGCAAACATGTATACTGCCAGAAACCCCTTGCTCGCACCGTTTGGGAAGCTCGCCAGATGCGTAAGCAGTCTGCGAAAAGCAAGGTCATTACCCGGATGGGAAATCAGATCCATTCCAATACAGCTTACCGCACGGCGGCAAAACTTATTCAGGGCGGTGCTATTGGGAAGGTCAAGGAAGTGCACTCCTGGGTGCCTCATACTGGGCATGGCTATGCAGGCATGCTCAATCGCCCGGTGGAATCTGTCCCTGTTCCACCATCGATGAACTGGGATTTATGGATCGGTGTGGCTCCGATGCGTCCATACGGTGGTGACCGTGTTTATAGTCCTTTCACCTGGCGGGACTGGCAGGATTTTGGTTCTGGTGCGCTTGGGGACTTTGGCTGTCATATACTGGACCCAGTGTTCACTGCATTAAAAATCGACACTGCACCGAAGACCATCAAAAACGAAAACACCGGAATGAATGATGAAGTGTGGCCTGCTTCACAAACCGTTCACTATGTCTTTCCGGGAACAGAATACACCACTGGTAAAGATTTGAAAATCACTTGGTATGACGGAGGCCGTCGTCCAAGCACTAAGCTGGCCAAACTTGCTGGAGAAGAAAAACTTCCTCGTTCCGGTTCGATCTTTGTCGGAGAGAAAGGATCAATGGTCCTACCCCANCCACTATGCGATTCCAACTTTCTATCCGACTGCTAAATTTGCCGATTTTAAAATCGAACCAGTCGAAAGTCTGAATCATTACCACGGTTGGGTCGATGGTATTTTATCGGGCAAGCAACCCAGTGATGGATTTGAATACGGCGGCAACCTCACCGAAGCGGTTCAACTCGGCAACGTCGCCGCTCATTTCCGCAATGAAGAGCTGCAGTGGGATCCGCTTAAATTTGAAATCACCAACAAAGCTAAAGCGAACCCTTACCTGACCCGAGAATACAGGGAAGGTTGGGAAATCAAAGAAGTTGTGTGAATACGCGCAATTGTAGGGCGACGCTTCGCTTACCTCTTATTATTAAACTCAACAATACAAAATACCATTCCCATCCCCATGACTGATCAACTCAACCGCCGTTCCTTCCTTAAAAAATCTGTCAGTGCCGGAGCCATCACTGCTATAGCAGGAGTTCCCGCGTTGCTACGAGGGAAAAACCTGAATTCCAAACTACAGTTTGCCGGTATAGGCGCCAGTGGTAAGGGTTGGTCTGACATTAAGGAGATATCCACCCACTCGGCCGTAGTGCCGGTGGCATTCACTGACATTGATCTGTCCCGCATGGATAAGGTTAAACGTCTCGCACCTGACGCAGCACTGTTTCAGGATTATCGCAAAATGCTGGCTGACATGGGCGACAAAATAGATGGAGTCAGTGTCTCCACTCCGGATCACATGCACGCCTACATTACGCTTGATGCGATGCGTCAAGGCAAACACGTCTACTGTCAGAAACCTCTTACCCGCACCGTCTGGGAAGCTCGACAAGTGCGTAAGCAGTTCGCCAAGAGTAAAGTGATCACCCGTTTGGGAAATCAAATACATTCACACAGCGCTTATCGAACGGGAGTTGAATTGATTCAGAGTGGCGCGATTGGAAAGATCAAGGAAGTTCATTCGTGGGTTACTTCTACTGGCCATGGATATGCAGGAGTGATCGAACGGCCGGAGAATCCGCCGACGCTTCCCACAACCATCGATTGGGATCTTTGGATCGGGGTTGCCCCGATGCGTCCTTACGGCGGAGATCGTGTTTATCATCCCTTTGCTTGGCGTGATTGGCAGGATTTTGGATCCGGAGCCATTGGCGATTTTGGCTGTCATATACTGGACCCGGTTTTCACCTCACTTAAAATTACCGGCGGACCGAATAGTATCAAAGCCGTGCATACCGGCCTGAATGATGAAGTGTGGCCCGCACAGGAAACCTTGTATTATAACTTTCCTGGCACCGAATACACCGTTGGGGATAATTTTAATATCACTTGGTATGATGGTGGTCGTAAGCCAAAATCCAGTTTAGCCCGTATGCCAAAAGGACAGAGCCTGCCGCGCTCAGGTTCCATTTATGTCGGTGAAAAAGGCTCCATGGTGTTGCCACATGTTGGCGCTCCGACTTTGTATCCGGTTGAAAGCTACGCTGACTTCAAGATTGAAACTAAAGAGAGCCTGAATCATTATCATGGTTGGGTGGACGGCTGCTTATCAGGCAAACAGCCTAGTGATGGTTTTGAATATGGTGGTAATTTGACGGAAACCGTGCAGCTCGGCAACGTCGCCGTATTCTTTCCAGGTGAAGAACTCAAATGGGATGCCGAGAATTTTAAAATCACCAACAAACCCGAAGCCAATCCTCGTTTGACTCGTAAATATCGTAAGGGATGGGAAATAAAGGAAGTTGTGTGATTTGAAAATCCGTGGTGAATCAGGCGAGGCGTCAGCTTTACAATTGTAGGGCAAACGCTCCGCTCCTGCCCTTCATCGCGCAATCAAAAATGAAGCCACGCACGATTACAGCGTTCATTGGAATCTTCCTGAGCGGAGCTGTAATCCAGCCTGTTGTCGCGCTGGATTATAAGCGTGATATCATGCCTATCCTGGTTAAAAAATGTTCCGATTGCCACAGTACGGATTCTAAAAAGGCTAAAGCCGGACTGCGATTCGATGATCCGGTCAGCTTCCAAAAACGCATGCCCAAAAACGACACTGTGTTGCCCGGTGACTGGGATGCGAGCCTGCTCTTCATCACTATCACCCGCCCTCACGATTCCGACGATGCCATGCCTCCAAAGGGAAAAGGTGATTCGTTGAGCAAGGATGAAATCCGAACGGTGCAAAAATGGATCACCGAAGGAGCTCCAATTAATGGCGATCGAGGCAAACGCGGCAAAATGCCCGCAGAAGATGCCCAGGACTCCCTTGATTTGCCTGGCACCAAGCCAAAGGAGCAAGCCTGGAAAAACAAGGCAGGCAAAACCATCATGGCAACCTTGTTAAAAGTTGAAAAAGACGTCGCTGTCCTGCGCCTAAGAGGCGGACGCATCTACCGTTACCCCATCGCCAACTTGTCAGAAGAAAGCCAAGCGATGCTGAAGAAGAAGGACTGAGGTGAAATTAATTTCCCCTATTAGTTGGTTCCAATCTTCGCCCTCTACTTTTTCTGATACGCATACAAATGCGACTGCGTCATGATATAGAGCGTTTCATTAGCTACCACCGGCGTCGAAAAAATCGGGTCGGGGAAATCTATTGTTCCAATCTCCTTTTTATCTCTGCCTGCCTTGAGAATGATCAGCTCACCATCTTCAGTTCCAATAAAGACTTTGCCATCCACAACCATCGTCGACCCCCAGATGTGACTGAGTGAATCGTGATCCCAGACGACCTTACCGCTTTCTGCATCCAGGCAGAAAATACGCCCTGAGTAATCCGCGATATAAACCAATCCATCGACAATCGAAGGGCTGGAAAGAGAGCGTCCGATACCCTTGAACTGCCAGACAATAGCTTTTTCGCCCTGGCCTTTACTAGGGTCGAAACAAGTTAATGCGCCAACGCCTTCGCCGTGCTCGGGATCCTGCCCTATTACAGCGTAAACCTTAACCTTACCTTTATGAATCACCGGTGCGGCGATGATTTCACTTGGCCCGGGATATGTCGCGTATTTGATCTTTTTTCCCTTCTCGTCAACACGATATTCTTTCGGATTGCAATCTACCTTCCAGAGCTCGGGAAGCACCATGAAGCCATCCTTGTCTTTTTTGGCTTCGGTGCCGAAACCATAACACCAACCGTCACCGCCACCGAATACAGTCGTCTGCTTGCCTGCCACCTCACCAAAAGCGGGTGAAGACCAGTTGCAATGCAGGGTACGTTCTCCGAGACCCGAGGCCTCTTCCCCGGTAAGCTTTCCCGATTCCATATCGAGTGCTATCAGGGTGGGGGCAAGTGGTTGTGCAATGTTGATGTGTGAGAAATCTACTCCGTTCGATGTGCTGGCAAAAACTTTTCCCGCGCCCAGCACAACAGAGCTGCTGGCGATGTTGTGAGGAAAGGTTCCCACCTCGTCAATCATGTCGACTCCCCATATGATATCGGCATCCGTATCCCCAACTTCGACTGCCTTCGCTGTCCCTTTGGCGATGCCGTCAAGCCCGCCTGCCATGTATTTACCCTCTTCCTTGAATGGGCCATCATTGCCATCACTGAGGCCAGCGG
>JAADHD010000326.1 GCA_013152075.1 Verrucomicrobiota bacterium
CACGCCCCATCAACTGGCAATTCACTAACACGGATGCAAGGATCAAGCTCAAACGCCTGTATCCGTCAATTTAGACTTGCTCGAACACTAGCGCCTTGTCACACTTAAGATAAATGACTTGCAACTGTAGAATAGATTGCTTGCTTGCAATCTATCTCGCGAACGTTGCAAAGCCGCCGCAGACAGAGTCGCGTAAGTTACGAGTTTACTTTATTCTCGTTCGTCTTTTCCTTTTCCGCATCAGCTCGCAATCGAGTTACCGTATAATCAGGATCGTCCGGGAGGATATCTATCTTTATCAGACTTCCCGCACGCTCCAGCATGTGGCGACAATCAGGTGATATATGGCGTAAACGAAGATTCTTACCCGCCTTCCGATATCTTTCACCCAAGGCATTGATGGCCTCCAGAGCAGAGAGATCACAGACACGCGCATGAGCAAGATCGAGTACGATATTTTTAACATCTGATTTCGCCTGAAATCTATCCGAAAACTCACGCACAGATCCAAAATAGAGCAGGCCGTCCAGGGCATAAATGCGCTCCTCCGGAGTATCCTTGACCACCGAAACATGCACATGTCTGGAGCTCTCCCAGGCAAAGCGCAAGGTAGAAAGAAGCACGCCAACAAACACCGCCAAAGCCAAATCGTGCATAATAACAGTGACCAGGGTCACGGCAAGAATCACTACGATTTCACTGAATGGAACTCGACCGAAAGTCTTGAATGTCGACCACTCAAAGGTGCCTATCACCACCATAAACATCACCCCGACCAAAGCCGCGATCGGAATTTGAACGATGATCGCTCCGGCGAACAAAATGAAAACTGCCAGCGACGCTGCTGCAACAATCCCCGAAGTACGCCCACGTCCACCCGACTTAATATTGATGAGCGATTGACCAATCATCGCGCAGCCTCCCATGCCGCCGAAGAGACCGCTCAAAAAATTCGCGGCTCCCTGGGCAAGACACTCGCGATTACCTTTGCCCCGAGTTTCGGTGAGCTCGTCAATCAGCTGTAAAGTCATCAAAGACTCAATGATCCCCACCATGGCAATCGTAAAGCCAATCTTCAAAATGAACTGCCAGTGCGCAGCGAAATCCACGTCTGAAGGCCAGGAAGGAACCGGAAAGGCCCCACTCAGTTTACCACTTCCCGTGTTTTCGCTCAGGATATCCGCGATGGTACGGGAATCCGGAAGCGCCAGACTGATAAAACCCACAACTACAATCGCAATCAAGGTGGAGGGCACCGCTTTGGACAGCTTAGGGAAAAAATGAATGATGGCCATGGTGAGCAAAACCAGGCCGAGCATGGTGCTCATTTCATTGCCGGCAATCCATTCCATGACCTTCGCTCCGCTCTCATCGGTGCCCGTGATTTTTTTGAAGAATCCCAGCTGCCCAAGACCGATGACAATAGCCAGCCCATTGACAAATCCTATCATGACCGGATGTGGCACCAGACGAATGAAGCGACCCAATTTACACAAACCGAAGAGAATCTGAATAACCCCAGCCACCATGATCGCAGCAAACAAATACTGTGTACCAAGACCTCCTTGATCCTGCCCAAATTCAAAGGCCTTGCCAGCGACCACCGCAATCGCCCCTGTCGCACCCGAGATCATTCCCGGGCGGCCCCCAAAAGCAGAGGTAATAAAACCCATAAATACAGCCGCCCACAAACCAACCAAAGGATCAACGCCCGCAATAAAGGAGAATGCTATTGCCTCTGGCACCAAAGCTAGAGAGACCGTAAGACCCGACAAGCTGTCGTCCTTGAGATTACCTCGTTTTTTCTGGAATAAATCGAACATAATATACGCTTGCCGGACCCTTTCCGAGCCTTGTAAAATGTGGATGTCAGCCAAACTGCAGAACCATTTTGCCTACAAGCGACTGACATAGCTACTTCACCAATGCGGATCGGAGTCCACGGGAAGCAGCAAGCAAGACAAACTACTGAAGCAAAACGGAACCGGATGAAGTGGAGATGATCAGGCTATAAGCCCTAGATAAATTTGAGATAATTCCCAAAGGTTCGATTCAAGATGTCCGCAGTGAACGCGTTCTCCTTCAATCTACCGTTTTAACAGATCCAGCATTCAGTAGGTTTTCGACAGGCTCCCTTTAAGCGGAAATGCATCAATTTGCAATCGCGAACTGCTTTGAGCTGTCGTTTTCACTAATTTCGAATTCATCCCTCCTCGATTCACATTGACATTTTGCTAAAGAGGTGGACGAAAGGTGAATTACTCGGCTAGGATATTTGGCCATAGGGCGGTGGGTGTATTTTCTTCTGCTACATAGCCGTAGGCACCATTTTTGGATAAGAATTCCCCCGGGGTTATAACGTAGCATTCCGCTGGCCGAAAATCGGGAGGCCAGCACACTAACATAGAGATGAACCAACTCCCGGAACCATCTGACTTAAATCGAATGCGATCTGGACCGCTTGCCCCGGATTCGCGCATCATCGAGATCGACATCGTTCGCGGCTTTGCTCTTTTCGGCGTGCTATTGGTGAACCTATACAATTTCGGCGCCGAGTCGATCGCATGGAACTCCACGGGGGACCAGGTGGCTTTTACTTTCATGCGTGTGTTCTTGCAGTCGAAGTCGTGGATCCTGTTCGCCATGCTGTTTGGCTTCGGTTTTGCTTTGCAGTTGCAGCGCGACGACGAACGGAACTTCCGTATCTCCTTCGTCTACATTCGCCGACTGGCCGTGCTTTTCGCATTTGGCACCGCTCACGCTCTGCTCTTCGATGGCGATATCCTGATGCTTTATGCGGAGCTTGGATTCGGATTGCTTTTGGTCCGCCGTCTACCCACGCGTGTGCTTCTTGTCCTGGCTGTCGGGCTCATGCTGATTTTTCCCGCGACCCGCCTCGCTTTGAGTCCAGAGCGGGATGAGATCGAAAGCGTTGCTGAAGCGCGAACTGAACTCGAGCGCGCGCGGCAAACGGATGTTTACGCCACCGGCTCGCTCGTCGAGGTCATGGCAGACAACGCGAGCGTGATCCCCTCAGACCCTTTCGAGGACATCGACTCACCGGAATCCGGTCTTGCTGTTTTTGCGATGTTCCTGCTCGGATTTTCAATAGGTCGATCCGGGGCTCTGCGCGACATCCCCGGTCACGTGGTCCGCATTAAACGGGTACGGAACTGGGGGCTAGGCCTAGGCCTCGCGGCCATGGCAGCGGAGCGAGTCCTCGCCGCCACCGGCGGCTATGCGCTGTTCCGGCCGCAGCAAGCGGGACCGGGCGCACAGCTCGTCGGCGACCTCATTTTCGCCTTCGGAACTCCGGTGCTCGCGCTTGGATATGCAGCGGCGATCGTCCTCGCAGCGCAGACTGCTCGCGGTCGAACCGTGCTCGCGCCGCTGGCTGCCGTCGGCCGTCTCGCCTTAACCGTCTACCTGACTCAGACCCTGATGTTTTCCACCTTGTTCTACGGGTATGGCTTCGGTCAGGTCTTTCGCTTGGGCCCAGTTGAAGTCACCGCCTGGGCGGTGATTATATTCAGTGCACAGGTGATTGCGTGCCAGTGGTGGTCGAGACGCTTCCGCTTTGGCCCGATGGAATGGCTATGGCGCTCGCTGACCTATCTGGTGTGGCAACCGCTACGTCTACGGAACGACCGAGCGCCGCTGGCAGAAAGCTGAGAGATTTAAGTCACCTATTGTTAGTCACTCCCTGTGCAACG
>JAADHD010000337.1 GCA_013152075.1 Verrucomicrobiota bacterium
AAGCTGACCGAGGTGAAGACAGAGCGTTTTGTGGATAACATCACTTCGATCACTCCCAAAGCGTTGAAAGGTGGAATCGCATCGGTTACCCGTCATCCTTCCAAAGATGAAATTCTTGTTGGTGGCTCGGATGGAGTGCCGCAAATTTACCGGATGATTCGGCAGACAGCGCGGCGAATCGGAGACAATGCAAACTTGATTCGACAATTTCCAGAAATGCAGGGGCGTATCTGGAGCACAGCTTACAGTCCCGATGGAAAACTCATCGCGGCGGGCAGTAGTTTGAATGGTAAAGGTTGGGTTAACATTTATTCGGCTGAATTTGATAGCACTATTCCGAAGTTAGTGAAATCTGCCTTTGGTAAAGTGGCTGCCACACGCAGCCCGGAGGAGAAAAAGGCGGTTGAGGAATACTCCACCAAAGATGTGAAACTGCTGGTTTCCGTTGAAGTGCCTGAGAGTACTATTTTTGCACTGACTTTTAGTCCCGATGGAAAAACCATTGCGGCGGCAGGTGATGACGGGAAGGTGCGTCTGATCGCTACAAAAGGGGGAGCTGTGGCGAAAGCTTTTGTGCCGGTTAAGATTGATGGTGCAGATGCCGCAGCAAAAGTAGTTGAAGCAGGAGGGGCTGGAAAGGTTCCGGTTAATTTAAAGAAGGGCAAACATGGAAAGCCTGCGCCTAGCTCTCTGCCCAAGGGAAGCAAGGTGGTGAGTTTGACTACTATTCCTAAATCGATCAAATTAGCGGCACCGAATGTTTACAATCAGATATTGGTAGTAGCAAAATTAGAGAACGGAACTGCTGCAGATTTGACCCGGGAAGTGAAGTGGTCTTTGGACAAACCGCTGTTGGAAATTGATGCTACAGGATTGGCTCGGCCAAAAAATGAAGGGCAGGCTACTTTGACCGTGTCGCATGGCAATCACACAGTAAAGGTGCCAGTGAGTGTCAGCGGATTGAAGGGCAAATCTAAACCTGATTTCGTAAGAGATGTCGGTCCGGTGATCAGTCGTTTGGGCTGTAATTCCGGAACATGTCATGGAGCCAAAGATGGCAAGATGGGCTTTAAGCTGTCCTTGCGTGGTTATGATCCACTTTATGATGTTCGGTCATTTGGTGATGATCACACGGCGCGCAGAGTGAATTATGCTTCGCCGGACGATAGCCTGATGCTGATGAAGGCGACGGGTGCAGTGCCTCATGAAGGAGGGGCGGTGACGGATATACACTCGGATTATTACAATGTGATTCGGGAGTGGATTGCCGATGGAGCAGACTTGAATCTGAAGTCTGCAAAAGTCAGTCGCTTAGAATTATTTCCGAAAAAACCTGTTATTCAGGAAATAGGAGGCAGTCAGCAAATTCGTGTGATTGCTTATTATGCCGATGGAGTGCAACGGGATGTCACGCGTGAGGCATTTATCGAGAGTGGCAACAAGGACGTGGCCACGCACAATGATTTTGGTTTGATAGCTACCATACGCCGCGGAGAAGCGCCTGTATTGGCTCGCTTTGAAGGAGCTTACGCGGCAACGACGATTACGGTGATGGGAAATCGATCGGGTTTCAAGTGGACTGAACAGCCATCGCAGGGGCGAATTGATGAACTGGTGGCGGCAAAGTGGAAGCGTATGAAAATCCAACCATCGGGTCTTTGTACAGATGCCGAATTTATTCGCAGAGTCTATCTGGATTTGTCTGGTTTGCCTCCAACTGCGGATGCGGTGAGGAAATTTATTGCAGACAAGCAGGCGACGAAAGTGAAGCGCGACAAGCTGATTGATCAGTTAATTGGCTCACCGGAGTTTGTGGATCATTGGACCAATAAGTGGGCGGACATGCTGCAAGTGAACAGCAAGTTTCTCGGTAAAGAAGGCGCGCAACTTTTCCGTGACTGGATTCATGAGCAGGTTGAGAAAAATGTTCCTTACGACAAGTTTGCCTATTCCATTCTTACTGCAAGCGGATCGAATATGGAGAATCCGGCGGCCTCGTATTTTAAAGTTTTGCGTGAACCAACGGCGATCATGGAAAATACGACGCATTTGTTTTTGGCAACACGCTTCAATTGCAACAAATGTCACGACCATCCTTTTGAGCAGTGGAATCAGGATCAGTATTACGAAACGGCGGCTTTTTTCGCTCGGGTATCGCTGAGCAACGATGCAAAGAACAGCAAGAAGCGGCGAATTGGTGGGTCTGCGGTAGAAGGCGCCAAGCCGCTGTTTGAAATGATCACTGACAAAAAAGAGGGAGAGGTCAAGCATGAGCGCACGGGAGTCATGACGGCGCCGAAATTGCCTTTTGAAGCCAAACACGTCACTAAGAAAGGCGCGACTCGCCGAGAAGAGCTGGCGTCGTGGATGGTGTCTTCGGATAATCGTTATTTTGCCAAGAGCTACGCTAATCGCATATGGGGTTATTTGTTGGGAACAGGTATTATAGAGCCTTTGGATGATATTCGAGCGGGGAATCCGCCTTCGAACCCAGACCTATTGAACTATCTGACAGAGCAGTTTGTCGGCAGTGGTTTTGACGTCAGAAAATTGATGGAAATGGTTTGTAAATCACGAACCTACCAACTTTCCCTAGCTACCAATAAATGGAATGCCGATGACGAAATAAATTATTCGCATGCGATCGCCCGCCGTTTGCCTGCCGAAGTGCTTTTTGATACCCTGCATGCGGTGACAGGGAGTGTGCCGAAAATCCCCGGCGTTAAAGCAGGGATGAGAGCAGCTCAAATTGCAGATGCACGGACGGATTTGCCAAGCGGCATTCTGGCTATCCTGGGACGCCCAGTTCGTGAGAGTGCTTGCGAGTGCGAGAGATCAAATGATGTGCAACTCGGAATGGTGATGACGCTGGTCAGTGGGCCCTCGATTGCCAATGCGATTGCCGATCCCAATAGTGCGATTGTAAAGTTGGTTAATTCACAACCGGATGATCGGAAAATGATTGAGGAGATTTTTCTTAGAGTGATCAATCGCTTGCCTAAGGAGGGGGAAATCAAAGCGGTGATGACGAGCATGTTGGAGATCGAAAAAGATCATATAGGCATGGTGGCGCAATTGGCAAAAAAGGAAGCGCAGATGGTGCCGATTCAGGCAGAGAAGCAGCGTCAGCGTTTGCTTGCGATACGCAAAGCCAAAGCGGGAATCACCGCCTACACTCCGGAATATAGCAAGAAGAAGGCGGCAGCCGAGGCGGAGCAGAAAAAGCGAATCGTTGCTGCGGAGAAAGCGGTGAAGGACTACGCTCCGAAGCAGCTCGTGGCAATGAAAAAATGGGAGTCAGAACTCGCAGTGAACCGTCTTTGGACATCGTGGACTCCACTGATTCCGAGCGCGGTGAAAGCAACAGGGGGGATCACTCTGAAAACTCAAGCTGACGGTTCGGTTATCGCTTCGGGCCCTCTGAAAGTGAGCGATTACACGATCACTGTGGACAGCAAAATAGCAGGGATAACCGGTGTCATGATCGAAGCGCTACCGGATGACAGTTTGCCGGGATTTGGTCCTGGACTGAGCCCTAGTGGGAACTTTGTTCTGACGGAATTGAAACTGACATCGACCGCTAAAAAAGCAGGCTCGAAAGCGGTCAATGCAAAGTTCGTAGATGCCAAGGCGGACATGAACCAGAAGGGACTCAATGTGAAGAATGCGTTCAACGGTAA
>JAADHD010000025.1 GCA_013152075.1 Verrucomicrobiota bacterium
CTCAAATCGTAAACGAAGTTATTGATGATATCATTTTTCCCCTTGCTAATAATCCCCTCCCCGCAACAACGCGCAATCACGTTCTTCTCTATCAGCACCGCATGTTGATCATCGTCACAACGGATCGCGGCATTCATATTCGGACTGGTCACATCGTGGATAAAATTATGGTGCACATGATTTCCTTTGCCCGTCCCCGACACATAAATCGCATTACCATCCCCCATTTCCTCCATGCAGTGATGTATCTCATTGTAAGCAATAGTATTGAATCTCCCATGCATCAGCGGCTCCCTTCTTTGCCAAGTCCGCTCTTCGCCCTCGAGCAGTAAGTTCACCTCATCCCAGCGCACTGTTCGACTCGCCTCCCTATTTCCAGCCCGATCCAATTGAGTCCGACCACTTACGACAATGGCAGTGTAAGGCACATGATGAATCTGGTTATGCACGATCCTGTTGTGGCCACTCTGCCAGATGAATATCGCCGGTGAATGTTTCCACAACCGACCGATGTGATGAAAACCCGAATCAGCAAGCACGTTGTCACGATTGACATCCTTCATTCCCAATCCGTAACCCGCCATCAATAAGCCCACACCGCCGAGATTGGAAAACTCGCAACGCCGGATCTCGTTTCGCTGACAATGCAAATCCAAACGAATGCCTGCTGCCGCACTATCGATAAATTCACATTGCGTAAAAGTGCAATTCTCAGCTCCCCGCAATCTAACCATGGCCGTCGCCTCGTCATACATTTCCCAATCATGTTGCAAGCCCCGGCCCAATTTGTCCGCCTCCCAGGCGAAACCATTACCCTGAGTGAACGCCAGCCCATGAAAACTCAAACCCGTCACCGGCCTGTCTTTTAAATCGGTCGGATCGACTTCTCCCCTGATGGCAATCAACTCCGTCTTCCTACCCACGACAATATGCGGTCCCGGTTTTTTCCCATTCAAAGGCCAGAGATAAAGTTTGCGACGCTGGGCATCAAAAACCCACTCTCCAGGCTCATCCAACACCGCAAGCACATTCTCCACCCATAAGGTTCCCTCCGGAAAGTAAGCTAGAGGTGGCGGAAGCATGGGATAAGTCGCCGCTTCAACCGTTCGCAGCAAACCCGTTTCGGCATCCACGCTTTCCACTGACAAACGATTCATCACCCATGGAAATTTTGGAATCAACTCAATGTCTGCCCCGGTAAAGTCTCCGATTTTTTTCACAAAAGACCTCGGCAAATACAAATGCCGCAAATCAATGGCTCGGCGAAAACGGTAAGGCACATTATCGGGCGCTTTCCTCAACGGGATCACGCCTTCGCTTCTCGCAACAGGCAGCATTTTTTGATCATCAAACAAAGCTCGAATTCTGGGCCAACTTTCAGGCACATCAATTTGCCAGACATTCAACCTGTCCGTCTTTTTCCACTCGCCGGGCAAAAGGGCGGCTCCACTCAAAACTGCTTTTTCGCCCGGATAACTCGCATACACCACCCTCGAACCGGGACCGGCACTGTCCTGCAATGAAAACACCACAGTCTCCTCCAGGCGATAAATCCCCGCGCGCAACCACACCCTGATCTCCCTCCCGCCAGCCCTGTCCACCTTCCGCACCGCATCCCTCGCTCTTTGCAGACTGGCAAAGGGCGCCGATTTGCTGCCGGGTTGATCATCATTGCCGTCCACGGCGACAAAAAACTCAATTTTTTCCGTCGCAAAAACACCGACACCACTGACCAGCAATAGATACAGGCTGATCAGTAGCAGATACTTACTCTCGAACTTAACGCCCGATCCATTACTCCATGTCACCCTTAACTGTAAGCTAAACTCATTGCCGATCAGCCAAAAAAATGCCACCTTCTCCACATTATGAAGTCCAACCCTCAGAATTCCGATTCCTCCCCTATCGCTCGCCGTGACCTGCTGCTCTCTGCTGGAGTCCTCGCAGGCGGCTTGGCCTGCGCCAGCGCCCCCACTCTCAGCGCCCAGAAAAAAACCAGCAGCAAAGACTTTACCTACTGCCTGAACACCAGCACTATCCGCGGCCAGAAACTTTCCATCGAAGAAGAAATCGATGTGACGGCCAAAGCCGGCTACGACGCCATCGAACCCTGGTTCCGCAAGATCAATCCCTATATCGAAAAAGGAGGATCCCTTAAAGACTTACGCAAACGCATCGACGACCACGGCTTAAAAGTGCCCAGCTCCATCGGCTTTGCCAAATGGATCGTCGACGATGATAAATTACGTGCTGAAGGCCTCGAAGAAGCCAAACGCGACATGGACACCATCGCTCAACTTGGAGGCACACGCCTCGCCGCCCCGCCTGTAGGAGCAACCAAAGAACCCGGCCTCGACTTGCACAAAGCTGGCGAACGTTATCGCGCCCTGCTGGAACTCGGCGACAAAATGGGCATCGTCCCACAAGTCGAAGTGTGGGGATTTTCCAAAAATCTCTACCGCTTATGCGATTCAACATCAGTTGCCATCGCTGCCGACCATCCGAAAGCCTGCATCCTCACCGATGTTTACCATCTCTACAAAGGAGGCTCGGCATTTGAGGGACTTCGATTGCTCGGGCCCGAATCACTTCAAGTCATTCACATGAATGATTACCCGGATATTCCGCGCCAGAAAATCGGTGACGCCGACCGTGTATTTACCGGTGACGGCATCGCTCCCCTGGCTCAGGTATTTGAGATTTTCCGGACCGTTGGCGCCAAACCCGTACTTTCCCTTGAGCTGTTCAATCCCGAATACTGGAAAATGGATGCTTACGATTGCGCCAAAACCGGCCTGGATAAACTAAAAGCCAGCGTGGCAAAATACGCTTGATCGTTCAAACGATTTTAGCAGCGCTGAAAATTCACGCTTTCTGAGCCAGCACCACGCCTCGATCTCCGGCCGTCTCAAAGCTGCGCACAGCCTCAAAGCCTGCCTGCTCCAGATACTGTTTCATTTCCGCAGTCGAATAACAGCGTCCCTGGGTCGAATGCATCAAAATGCAGGAATACTCCGCTACAGGCAATGGCCCGGTTTTCCCAGCATTCAAAAAAGTCTCATGCACCACCACCAGTCCACCGGCTTTCAATGCTTGATAAGAATGCTCAAGCAATTTCCGGACCTCCGGTTCATCCCAGTCGTGCATCACATTTGAAAACAAATGCACATCGCAATTATCGGGCCATTCGCCGCGATCAAACATATCCCCCGTCACCACGTCAATCGATTCACCCAACTCACATTGCTCTATTTGATCTCGCGCAATCTGATCTATCGGTGCCTGTTCCATCACCCTCGCTTTCAAACCCGGCTGATTGGCCACCAGGCAGCAGGCGTAAATACCTGAGCCTCCTCCGATGTCGAGCACCCGCTCCCGTCCCTGCAACTCCTCTGCCAAAGCATCCGCCAGTTTTTTTCCCAAATACAAACCACGGCAATTCATCGCCGTAAACGATTGAGCAAAGCCCTCGTCATGCATCGCTTCATGCCAGTCGTCCTCCTGATCCTCAAAAGCTCCCCACACTGCAGGCTTCCCCGATTTTAATACTTTTACAAAATCCGCTACCACCGGACGGTCTTGAAGTGATGCATAATATGGCCCCATAAACCACGGGGAACCCGCCACCAGATGTTCGTTCGCCATCTTAGTATTTCGATAAATCCCATCCGCGCCTATCTCAAGATAAGCATTGGCCACAAACAAGGTCAGCATCACATCAGCCGGACGAGCGGCAAAACCGAAGCGCTCACAAACTTCTTCCAGCGTTCCCGGTTTGTCTGCGTTAGTCGTAAAAAAATCAAATTCACAAATCGCCGCCGTCAACAAATCGACAGCATACAGACCATCGCGATAACGAAGAATGGAGACAGGATCGCTCTCCGGCAGAACAGTAAGATCGTCCTTATTCACAATGAATGTTCACGATATCAGATCATATCGACGGTGGCGCTGGCCTCTTCCGTCAGAAAACGCTCAATACGATTGTCAGCATCGAGCAATATCACTTTGGGTATAATAGGTTTTGTCGCCAGCTCAAAACCCATGATGATGACTTTTTCCCCCGGATTCACCAAGTGCGCCGCAGCACCGTTGATCTCAATCGCCCCTGACCCGGCATCCCCTTTAATGACATAAGTCTCCAACCGAACCCCGGTCGTCTGATTCACCACCAACACTTTTTCACCGGGCCAAAGATCGATTGCCTCCAGCAACGAGCTATCAATAGTAATACTGCCGACATAGTCGGGATTGGCCTCGGTAATCGTAGCCAGATGGAGTTTTGACCGTAACAGGGCTCTCATCGTGAAATATTAAATTTTAACTAAGCTAGGGCATCGCAACAAACGCGCTACTTTCTTCGCTCAAGGTGCCTCATTCTGCCGATAAGTCAATCTATCCCCCATGGCTCAGTAAACACAAATTTCCTAATTGCCCTCACTTCGTTCAGACCGTCTCACTCGCCGTTGCGGCCTCGGCTCCAAATTCCTAATTCCTAATTCCTAATTCCAAAGCCCCCCAACCATGCTATCGTGGCCCATCGCATTTAAGACACACTATTTGATCTCATCATGGCATACGGATTAGGCTCCAGACTGGTTTCGAACCTCGAACGCAAGTTCGGCCATCTCGCTCTCCCCAATTTGCTTCACTGGGTGGCTGGCTTTCAGTTTCTCGTCTTTGTGCTTTCGGTAATAGACCCGAATTACATGAGCCTGATCTCGTTCAGCCGAGATGCCATTTTCAGCGGGCAGGTGTGGAGACTATTCACCTACCTATTTTTTCCCCAGACGATGAACATCTACTGGATTCTGATTTCGATCTATTTCCTGTGGTTCATCAGTAGTGGACTGGAATCTGAATGGGGTAGCTTCCGAGTCAACCTCTACCTCTTTTTCACCATGTTCTGCCTCACCAGCATTGCTTTACTGCTCCCTCCTTTTTTTGTAGGTAACGGCAGCCTTTTAGCGACGCTGGTTTTTGCCAATGTGTTTTTTGCTTTTGCCAGAATTTATCCCGATCAACAAATTCTCCTCATGATGATCATCCCGATAAAAGTTAAATATCTCGGCTGGGTGGTTGCCGGCACCCTCTTAGTGAAGTTTTTAAAAGCCCCTTTATTGGGCATTGTCATTTTCCCAGGGTTGCTTCCCTTCCTGCTGGTATTTGGCCCTGATTTTATTCGTAGCGCATCAGAGAGGGGCAAAGCCGCAAGCAGACGAGCGAATTTTCAAGCCGCCAGCCACGACCCTGATAAAGAAACATTCCACACCTGCAACACCTGTGGCACAGATGACGTCGCCGCTCCCGACCTGGAATTCCGCGTGGCCGCAGATGGTGACGAATACTGCACACCCTGCCTCGAGCAAATGCGGCGTGAAAATGAGACCGTCTCTGAAAGCAAGTCTGCTTGAATGGAAAAACACAATCTGATTAAGTGATGACTATTCGTTTCACTATCCTCATAGCCACATTGATCTGCTTCAGCGCCGGACTTTCCAAGGCTCAAAAGTCCGCAGGATCACGCCAACCCGTGCTCAATGGAATAGACTACCTGGTAGAGAAAAATTTTACCCCTCTCGCCGGACTGCGTATTGGCCTTATCACCAACCAAACCGGCATCGACCGTCAGCGTCGCTCAAACATCGACCTGCTCGCCGACTCACCCGAAGTGAATCTCGTCGCCCTGTTCAGCCCCGAGCACGGCATCCGAGGCAAACTTGATACTTCGAAAATTGACGACTCCCGGGACTCAAAAACAGGCCTCCCTGTTTACAGTCTGTATAAAAATAAAATTCGCAAACCAAGCGCTAAGCAACTCAACAACATCGACGCTCTGGTATTTGATATCCAGGATATTGGCTGCCGTTTTTACACTTACATCTCAACCATGGGTTTGTGCATGGAGGCCGCAGCCGACGACGGAATAAAATTTATCGTTCTCGACCGGGTCAACCCCATCGGCGGAGAACAGACCGATGGCCCCATTCGCATCGGCCCTTCGAAATTTGTCGCTTACCATGACATCGCCATTCAACACGGCATGACCATCGGTGAGCTTGCGAAAATGATTAATGCCGAGCGCAAACTCAACACTGATCTCACCATTGTTCCCATCAAAAACTGGAAACGCCGTCAACTGTTCGACAGCACTGGCCTGCCGTGGGTGAACCCTTCTCCCAACATCAGAAACCTGACCCAGGCAATACTTTACCCTGGAGTCGGTCTGGTGGAGTTCACCGAACTGTCAGTCGGACGAGGCACTGACACCCCCTTTGAGATCGTCGGTGCTCCTTACATCAACGGCGAGCAACTCGCACAAATACTCAACAGTCAACAACTCCCCGGCGTAAAATTCACCTCCCTCTCCTTCACTCCGAAATCCAGCATGTTTGCCAAGCAAAAATGTGGAGGAGTCAAAATCACACTCACCCATCGACAGACCTATCGCAGCCTGGATACCGGACTGATCATCGCCCGCACCCTGCTCAAATTATACCCCAAAAAATTCGACCCAAAACACAAACTCAACACCCTTCTCCTGCACCCACCGACCCTCAAAGCACTCTCCGCTCAGCAATCGCTTTCAGACATCCGCAAGCACTGGCAACCCGACCTAAAAAAATTCATCAAACGCCGTAAACCTTATTTGATTTATCCCTGACGGTTCTTCAAAAACCGGCCCCCTGATGAATGAAACACTAAAAAACTGCTGTTCATCTACCCAATCCTGCCTGATAAATTTCATATGCAAACGACTCCAGTCACACCTGACGATCTCCGTGCTTCCGTCATTGCCGTTCCCCCTATGGCGCGGGATGAAAATCTCGTATTCGATCCCGCTGAAAATGAGCGCCTGATCAAACACATCGAAGCTGGCGGAGTTACCACCTTGCTCTATGGCGGCAACGCAAATTTTTACCACATCGCGCTGAGCGAATACGAAACCATTCTCTCATCCTTAGCTGAATCAGCCGCGACGGATACCCTGATCGTGCCATCCGCAGGCCCCTCCTTCGGTAACATGATGGATCAGGTTTCGATTCTTAAAAATTTCGATTTCCCGACCACCATGGTTCTTCCCCACACCATATTAACCACCCCGCAGGGAGTAGAAACAGAAACGGGAATTCGTAAATTTGCTGAAAAACTCGGCAAACCGCTTGTTCTCTACATCAAATACGACAATTACATTGAGCCTGAAAACGCTCAACGCTTGGTAGATGACGGCGTCATTTCCTGGATCAAATACGCCATTGTTCGCGACAATCCCGCTAACGATGATTATTTAAGCAAGCTCACCTCGCTGGTTGATCCCTCCATTATTGTCAGCGGCATCGGCGAACAACCCGCTATCATTCACCTGAAAAATTTTGGCATCACCGGTTTCACTGCAGGCTGTGTCTGTATTCGACCCGATCTCAGTCAACAAATGCTGCAGGCTATTCAAGCCGACGATATCGATACAGCAGAGAAAATCCGCCAAACTTTCGAAGCACTCGAAGATCTCCGCAATAACATCAACCCAGTCCGTGTCCTGCATGACGCAGTCACTCTGGCCGGCATTGCCGACATGGGCCCCGCCCTCCCCCTACTCTCAAACCTTTCCGTAACTGAAAAAGAAACCGTTGCCAAAACCACCAACTCCCTGCTCAACTCCTAATTCCAAACTCTTAATTGTCATCGCTTCGCTCAGACTGTCTCACCCGCGTTGCGGCCTCGGCTCTTAATTCCTAATTCCTAATTCTTAATTCTTAATTCTTA
>JAADHD010000425.1 GCA_013152075.1 Verrucomicrobiota bacterium
CGGGTGTATTTCATGCATGAGATTGTGCTCGCAGGCCAGACGCGCTTTCATCAGCTCACCGGTGATCCCGATGTGGCCCAGTGTTTGCAGAATGCGGTCAATGGTCTGGTTGGTGAATTCAACCAACAGCGCTCGGCTGGTTTGCCCGGTGGTGGTTACACTTCTTGTCCCTTTTTGACCTTTCCCGGTAAAACCCACACCGCCCGCAGCCTGAGCCCGAAACACAGTTTTGGATCCCTGCGCAATTGGGAGGCCGTTTATTATGTGGACGCGAACTGGCCGGAGCCGGATTTGCATCAGAGCATTAAGACCATGCTCGGCGAGGGTGGCCCCCCGCGCTTCAATGGGCCTTTATCCAGTCAGGGGAAGTTTTTCGCCCAAGGCACCCGCTGGACTCCCAATCGCATCTACTGGATTCTGAAAAGCGGACAGGGGAAGAAGTAGGAGGTGAGCCGCAGATGAAAAGGAGGGATCTCGCAGAGGAGCAAAGGTCGCAAAGGGGGGAGGATGGAAGAGTTAGTGAGTGTAGGGTTAAGCTTTGTCATCGTATCGACCCCAGAAGCCTCGTTTGAGGCGGTGCTTTTGGCGGATTTGATCTTTGAATTTCTGGTGATCTGGAAAATTTTGCCATTCTTTTATTGAGGGAGCCAGTTGGTCGAGCTTTTCGAGATAAGCAACTGCGTGTCGGTAAGCTTTGCTGTAGCCGCGATCGAGAATGGAAGTTAATAGAGGGCGATACAGTAAGGAGGCAGCGAGGTGGCGGTGTTTCAGCTCCATCTTTTCTGCCAGGGGGAGTAGGCCTGAGTAGTAGTTGCCATCGAGTTGATTGGCTCGCTTGAGCAGGTATTTTTCGGCTTCATCCATCTTCCCGATGGCGATCAAAAACGCTGCGTTTGATTCGCACCATGCGCTTTGTTCAAGAATCCGGGAAACTTGTTTTGTGATGACGGCCTCTCGTTTTTCTTCTCCGATCACGTCTAGCAACTCGCTAAGAGAGTTGCTGGAGGGGCAGGTTTCGAATTTTTGATGTAGAAGCTCGGCTAGTTTTGTTTGGTCGCCCGCCTGGGTGTAAATTTCAGCTAGCAATTTATTCTTCTGGTAGCTGTGAAAGCTGTCTTTATCAGGAATTTCATTCAGCCAAGTGGTCGCGGTCTTTGTATCCCCACTTTCCAGATAAACCTGAGCAATATCGAGGTAAGCTACGGGGTTCAGGTTTTCCCATGAGGCTTTACGGGTTTGCTCGAAGAGTTCAGCGTCCTTGATCTGGCGGGCAAGTGTTTCGATTAGGTGAAAATAGTGGCGTTTGGCGTGGTCGACTTTTTCATTGTCAGCACGATTTTGCAGCTTGGTGATCATGGAGCGGATGACCGCTTCGGGTAGGAAATCGGCAGCATTTTCAAAAACAGCGTCCCTTACCCCGTAGCCATCGTTTTGATTCAACTCCAGCATGATGGAAGCCACCTTCTTTTTGTCCTCACAAAGCGCAGCGTATTTTGCAAACAAGTCTTTTGCGGTGTAGCGGAAAATCTCACCGACCCCACCACCAGAATCGTCACATTGTTCGAAGATCTTGCTATCGGCTTCGTAAAAAGATCTTACTAATTCCAGACCGGAAAGCGGATCGGTGACGCCGGCTTCCAAATCTTGCAGCAAGCGCTCAATTCGGGATAAAAATCCTCGCGAGTTTTTCCAGTGATAAAAGTTCTGCTCGGATTTGATGGCGGAAAGCTTTTTCTTGAAACGTTGGATGTTGTCCTTCGGAGCAACGGTCAAGCGCTTGATCAGATCGGCAGCAGCTTCTGATTGATGGCTTAGTTCGAGCAGGGCGTCGGCTAGCTGGTCGACTCCGAGATTGATCAGTTTTTGTTTTTGACTGTCGGCCATGGCTTGAGAGTTACTTTTTTGTAGGCAATCCGATGGCGGCACTGAGTTCCTGCGGGCTTGGGAGTTTGCCTTTTAATTCTTTAGGTAGGGAAGTCTTCAACTGGTATTCGGCTACACCGATTGGGTTGTTTTTGCTTTTCAGAGCAAATTCAACCTCCAGATCATCTTTTTCGGCGCAGAGGATGATGCCGATTGAAGGGTTGTCGCCGGTGTCGCGCTCATTGTCATTGAGCAAGTTCAGGTAGAAATCCATTTTTCCTGCATACTCGGGTTTAAATTCACCGATTTTGAGTTCGATGGCGACCAGGCATTTCAGGAAGCGGTGGTAGAATAAAAGGTCGATGAAGTATTCCTTTTTTCCAAGTGCCACACGATGCTGGCGGCCGATGAAGCAGAATCCGTATCCCAGCTCGAGAATGAAGTCCTTGAGTTGTTCAGTCAGACGGTTTTCCAATTCCCGTTCTTTCATTTGGCGACTGATTCCCAGAAACTCCAAGTTGTAAGAGCTTTTCAAAGTCTCCTCCGCTTGTTCGGCGAGGTGCCCGGGTAAAGCGAGAGGAAAGTTGTGTGATTTGTCCTCAGCCAAACTGCGACTGTAAGCATCGGCTTTGATCTGGTTCAAAAGCACGGCGCGTGTCCAGCCGAACTGGGAGGTGGCACGCAAGTAGTAGAGGTATTCCTTGGGGTTTTTCATCCGAGGTAGCAATACAATGTGATGCCCCCACGGGATCAATGTTGCTAATTCTCGCGCAGCTTGTGCGAGAATTTTCATAGCCACTGATGGGGCTGTGGAATTGCTTGATGTTCTTTCGGGTAGCAGTTGAGTAAGGGTGATCTCATTCAACGGTAAGGTGGAGATAATTTGAGACCAAACTGGATCAGTTTTGATTTCTCGCGCAATCTGTGCGAGAAATTCAGGAGCGGAATACGCACGGTGAAACTGCTGCATGCGCCACAAATTGGCTGGGGATAAGCCTTTCAGCCCGGAAAACTCCTTTTGCAAATCGCGGACAATTGCTCCACCACTGATTTCCCCCAAGCGAGTTTTTCTTGTTTTTCTACGATGGCTTGGCCGATGTCCCAGTAGAGCAGAATTAGTTCGCGGTTCACCGAGCGTGACGCCGAAATTCGCGCGGATTGGATACGGAATTTGAGCTCGCCTAGCCAGCTGGTGTAGTCGGGGGTGGTGATGAGGGGCGTGCTCATGGGGTGTTCATTGCTAAGTTCGGAGGTAATCTCAGGCTGCGATGTTTCTAGTAGGCATGTTTTTTTGGAGCATCAATCATCGAGTAAGTTCCGCTGTTCTTCTAATTCGGCCTGTCGCTTGTATTCTTCTGAAAATTCGCGCATTGCAGTTGCATATCGAGTGTAGCCTTTTGCATCAAGTGCTTCTGCTTTGTCTCGATTTTGCTTGGCAAGTTCGTGTTCCTCTCGGCCATGTGTATAACCATGAATTCCTCGTTGATTAAAGAGTTCCGTTGTGAATCCTGATCGCATTTCGCTGGTGTCCCGGAGATTTAATGTCGAGGCAACAGCTTCGTGAATCCATAGGCCATTGGGATCTGCTGGAGAGTGGGTTAGAATATGACCAATCTGAACCTGCGCAATTTTAGCATGACCGGATTTTTTTGTGATTTTTCGAGTTTCGTTGATCCACGCATTAAAGGCTGTTACGTCAAGCGAACCGTCATCCTGAGTGCCTGGGCACCTTGTCCATGTTGTAAGAAGCTTGTATGCATTTCGAGTTAGGTTTTTCTTTTTTTCGTCTGGCTCCTCTTTTTCTGCATCAT
>JAADHD010000189.1 GCA_013152075.1 Verrucomicrobiota bacterium
ATTTAGCCACCTTGCCCCCCTACACTTTTCACATCGCAAAAATCGCCCTCATCCCCGTCCTTCTGCTATCTCCGGCCCTTATTTCGAATACAACACACGCCCAAGGCACTGTAACAAAAATCGTCAAAAACACATCGAAAACTGAGTCTCCTCCCTGTATTGACAAGCCCAGCTCATAGAATACACTTTCTTGCAAGAAATCCGCCCACCGTGCGACTAATCTTCCAGACCCAAGTCCCACCTCAATGCAATTTGATCGCCATTCAGTAGACAAAGATTTCGTTTCCTCCGCGCCGGGATATTTTTCCGACGTGGATACCAACCAATGGAGCGATCACACCTGGCAACTCAAAAACCGCGTCACCTCGCTGACTGAGTTAGAGAAACACCTGAATCTTGTCACCGAAGAACGCAATGGTGTCATGCTTTCGGGAACCAAACTGGCGATGGCAATCACGCCACACTTCATGAATTTGATTGATCGAGACGATCCGGAATGCCCGATTCGTCGCCAGGTCATTCCACGCATCGAAGAAGCCCTAGAAGGTGAAGACGAATTGACCGATCCTTGTGGTGAGGATGCTCACATGCCGGTTCCTGGGCTGGTGCACCGCTACCCTGACCGGGTTCTGTTTCTCGTCACGTCTCGTTGCGCGGCTTACTGCCGCTACTGCACCCGCAGCCGAGTGGTCAGCGGCGCCGGACAACAGGAGTTGGATACGGATTTCGAAGCGGCCTATCAATATCTGGAAGAGCACACTGAAATCCGTGACGTGCTACTCTCCGGCGGTGATCCCTTTTTATTCACCGATGACAAACTCGAGCGTATTTTAAAACGTCTGCGTTCGATCAAACATATTGAATTCCTTCGCATCGGATCCCGAATTCCCATTTTCCTACCACAACGCATCACGCCGCAGTTGTGCGAGATGCTGAAAAAATATCATCCTCTGTTCCTCAGTGTGCACGCCAATCACCCCCGTGAATTGACGCTGGAAGTGCGGGAAGCTCTCGAACGCCTCGCTGATCATGGTATCCCCATGGGCAACCAGAGCGTTCTGATGCGCGGGGTTAATGACGACGTCGAAACCATGAAGGCTCTGGTGCACAAGTTGCTCATGTGCCGGGTGAAACCTTATTATCTTTACCAGCTCGATCTCATTCGTGGTTCACAACATCTGCGTGTACCGGTATCGAAGGGAATCGAAATCATCGAGGGTCTGCGCGGTCACACCACCGGTTACGGCATCCCTCAATTTGTCATCGATGCGCCCGGCGGCGGCGGCAAGGTGCCTATCAATCCGAATTACGTTCTCCAGCACAACGACAAACGCGTGGTGATCCGTAATTATGAAGGGGAAGTTTTCGAATATCCGGAAATTGAAACTCCAAAGACCGCCCCTCTGGAACCGGCGGCAAAGATGGATTGCGATTGTTGAGTCGCGATATTACGGACACGGATTCGGGAAACGGTGGTGCACCTTTTCAATCTGCCGCTTCACCTCTCCGTCCAACTTCACATCAATACTCGCTATATTATCACGCAGCTGATCCATCGTCGTCGCGCCGATAATATTCGCTGCCACATGCGGACGTTCATTAATCCACGCCAGGGCCATTTGTGCGGGATCTAATCCTGCCTCTTTTGCAATCGAGACATACTCCGCAATCGCAGCGTCAGAATTCGGCCCGTTGTATCGTGCAAAACGTTGCCACAAGGTACAGCGTGCGCCTTCCGGTTGGGCGCCATTTAGGTATTTTCCTGACAGCTTGCCAAAAGCCAGTGGCGAGTATGCCAGCAAACGCACATCCTCCTGATGGCAAACTTCGGATAGTCCCCCGTCAAAAGTGCGGTTTATAAGGCTGTAGGAATTCTGCACCGTCAAAATCCTCGGATAACCTTTTTCTTCAGCCACTCGAATGAACTGCATCGTCCCCCACGGGGTCTCATTAGAAAGACCAAAATATTTCACCTTTCCCGACTTGCGGATTTCTTCCAATGCCTCCAGCGTTTCTTCAATAGACACCGAATCATCCTCCCCTTTCGGTTCAGAAAAATCCCGCCCTCCGAAAATCGGCACCGGACGATCAGGCCAATGCAATTGATACAAATCGAGATAATCCGTTTTCAGGCGTTTCAAACTGCCCTCAAGCGCGGCCATTAAATTTTCGCGATCCAGACGCACTTTCCCACCCCGAATATGACTGATGTGCGACCCAGGTCCGACCGCCTTACTGGCAAGTATCACCTTGTCACGATTCTTGCGCGCTTCGAACCAGGTGCCGATGATCTCTTCCGTTCGATGGCAAGTTTCCGCGATCGGCGGCACCGGATACATTTCGGCGGTATCAAAAAAGTTCACCCCCTGCTCGAGAGCGTAATCCATCTGTTCATGCCCCTCGGCTTCCGTGTTCTGCTCGCCCCAAGTCATGGTGCCGAGACAAATTACGCTCACGTTTAAATCACTGCGGGGGATTTTTCGATACTCCATTTTTCTGTCATCAGGGTTTCTTGCTTGATTGTCTACGCCATTCGAGACGATATTAAAAGTTCATTTACAGCCTAATCCCCATGCCCCCCCCATGCCTCCGTTTCGCCAAACCATTCTTTGCACACTAGTTCTCATCGCGGTGATGGCAGGAAAACACTCCTGAAATCCCGAAAATTTGATTGAGTGCCATTAGTTCCGCAAGTCTATCGCCTTCACACGCAATTCCCGCAAACTGCGCAGCTCACCCCAGTCCGCTCCTCTCATTTTCCTGCCCCCGCTCCTGCGACGACTCCCAAAATGCTCTCTCTTCCTTTCAAAAAAATCATCCACATATCTCTGCCCTCCCAACACCGCCCCATCGGTAAAATACCTCACCCGACAGCGCAAAGCCGCCGCCAATGGCAAGCGCCCTCCAGCTGCCCACACTTCTTCGATCCGCTCCTGACTAAAGCCCCCCTTCCAGCGATTTTTCCCATCCGCCGCTTGGCCGCCATAGTCTTGGCTACAGATGTTATCTCCTCCCGTCCTTTCCTCCCCCGTTCCAAATAACAAGCACCTGTATTCCGCCACCACCCTGCTCCACGCTACACGCTGCTTGCCCATCACCGCATAGGTCAGCGCCTGACGCGCTCCCTTCCCCCCCGCCACCGCCGCCGCGTAACTACACCAGCGGTAATCCTCCGGATCCTCCACCATTCCCGCCCGAATTGGATTCAGGTCAATATACGCCGCCACCGTCCTCACTGCGTCTCCCCCCTCCAGCAGCACACTCTTGAACCGCCCTTCCCACAAAGCGCCACTGCGTTCATGGGCGTTGTTAAACGCCAACGTCATCTTCATTTTCAACTCCTTCATAAACTTCGACAAATCGAACATTCGGCCCTTCACCCGTTCCACGATTTCACTGATTCCCTCAGAATGCCCATTCTCCCGATACATCGCCAGCTCACCCAGCAGCTGATGCGTACTCCACTCCGAACGCAACACTCTCAGCCGCTTGATATAATCCTCTTCCTTCCAGCCCTTCGCCGCTGCCTCTTTATCCGGCACCTCAAGCAACAGATGAAAATGATTTCCCATAAAACACCAGGCCAGAGCCCGCAATCCACTGAACTTCAGTTGCTTGAGCATAATAATGCGAAAGATCTCCTTATCCTCATCCCCAAACAGCAACTCCCGA
>JAADHD010000333.1 GCA_013152075.1 Verrucomicrobiota bacterium
GCCCGGACCCAAGCGATGATCGACGAGGCGAGGGAGACGGTGCGTGTGGAAATGGAAGCTCTGGATGAGCGGCGGGCTGAGATCGGGAAATTGCTGATGACTTATGGGGAGTTGATGGAGTTTCCAGATCTGGATAAATTGAAGGAGACCGAATGGGCGACAATTGAAAAAACGGATAAGGATGAAGAAGTTCGAGAGTTGGTCGAGGTAGAGTCGGACCGTATGTTGGAACGATTTTCAAGGGGAGAATATTGGGAGGGAGGACAGTTTCAACACCGTTTGCTGTTGGGAGATTTGGCGGGTTTTATGGAGGGGATTGCCCGGGTTTATCAGCCGGGATCAGAAAAGCCGCTACTGGAAACTAATTTGGAATCTCTGCTCAAGGCGATTAACCGAGCTTCTTTGCAAGTAATTTTACTGTTGGAAGAGTTGCCGGTGCTTTCGGTGAAGGATTACAATTTGCGTAAAATGTACGACGGGATGCAAACTGCCGGGAAGGTATATCAGAAATACGAAGAGCTGTCGCCGATGCTCGATCCAGTGCGTTATCTTTGGCATGGTAGCAAGTTCTTGATGATGACCAATCCGCTCTTTGCTGCCGGATGGATTGCCGGTTCAGAGTTGATGGTTGAGGGCAGCAAGCGGCTCGGTAAAAAGGTGATGGATACTTATTTGCTGACCTTGATGAAACAGTCACTAGGTATTATTGCCTGGGAAACGGCGTCGATTTTTGATGAAGAACACCGCTATCGTGATCCGGATTGGGTGTATGCGGTGGAGTTGGCTCATCTGGTGAGTCAGTTTCCTTTGTCGCGCGATACTTTACGCGGAGCGATGAGGGAATTGGGTTCGGTGCCGCTGCGCAGCAGTTACGATCGTATTTTTCTCTATCGTTGTGTGACCCAGCATGTCAGTCCGAAGCCGGAGAATTTTGCCCAGAAAGATCTAATGACGGCTGAAGTAAGGGCTCAGGTTGCCGACCGCTTGAAGGAGTTTTTTACACGTTTTGTTCATGGAAGGCAGGAGAAAAAAGTAATGGCATGGCGTGCCGGGGTTGCGGATCGTTTGGGAGTGGAGCCCGCAGTGGGCGGTTACGAAGCGGCGATGTCGGAGAGCGAGCGGCTCGCGGACTGCTTGAATTCGGAAGCGTCATTTCTTGGGGCAGCGGCAGCGGCACTGGTCGCGGAGACTGAATTGGAAAAACGTGATTGGGATGAAGTGGAGAAACGACTGCGAATTACTCGTATCGCGGGAAAAATGGATGAGGACTTTTTGAAAGAGACATTGGAGGCTTTGAGAGAACATCGCCCGGCGGCTTTTGTTTTGCCTGATCTCGAGCCGGGCAGTGATCTGGTGAAGGAATTTCTGATAGATCTCGCCGATATGGATATGGACTCGCCGGAGCGATCCTTACGGAGTTATTGGGTGATTAGAGAATCGGCTGAGTATTTTCGCTATAATAAATGGCGGAACCTGGAGCGCCGGTTGAACTCCGGTTATGTCGGAAGAGCCTCGGCTGGATTGAACAAGGAAAGTCCGGTGTCCAAGGCTCCCGTGTCGTTGGCCTTTGTTCTACCGGAATTTTTTGAACGTGGAGAGCGGGCAGTGATGATATATGCAGGTGCACGTGTGCTTGATCGTTCCCGAATTTCGACAAAAAAACGGCGCTTAAAACGGCGAGAGTTAGAAGCGGCAGGAGACCCCATGGACCTTTTCTCCGAGCGCTATCTGGTGGGTACGAATCAGGGGCGTTTGTTGTTCATCGTGCAGAATCCCAAGGCGGAAAATCATGACAGCCGCAAAAGTGTGCTGATCTGGGAGGGGGAAGTCAGGGGCGATACCCCAGTTGTGATCGATTTCAGCAAAAGATCCGGAGGAGAAGAAGCCATCATTGAAGGAGGGTTATGGCTGCACAAGATGAAGAAAGACGCCTCTGAGGAGCAGCGGGTCGTGCGCCTGGCGGTTGGCATGTTTCGGAGCAGAAAGCGCTATTTCACTGCCTTAAAAACGTTTGGAGGCTTGACCTAGTCTCATTTATCATTTGGAATCCCGTAAGGAAAAGGGTAGAATTGCGTCATCTGATTGCCATAGCCATGGATTGCACTTTAAAAACTATTGCTGATAATCTCATCAAGTCTTACCACGACGTGGGAGGAATTAACCGAATTGATTGCGGGAACCTGCCATCGAAGCGTAAAATTGCGGCCATTTGTGAGCAATTGTTGCAGTTGCTATTTCCTGGATTTCACGATGAGGAGCCGATTGCGTCTGATGAGTTGGATATGATGACGCATGAAAGGATCGCGGACTTGATTCAGCGGTTCGAAGTGGAAGTCGCTAAAAGTTTGCGCTTGCGCGATGTGGAATCCGTTGGGGATGATGTCAGGATCGAGGCGCATCGAATGGTTTGTGAATTTTTGAATGAGTTACCTCGGTTGAGAGAGTTGCTGCAAACCGACGTGGTGGCGGCGTATGAGGGTGATCCAGCGGCAAAAAATTATGATGAGATTACCCTGGCTTATCCGTGCATCGAAGCGATCGCCATTCAGCGTATGGCGAATGTTTTGTATGCGATGGATTTGCCGTTGATTCCTCGCATCATGACCGAGTGGGCTCATTCTCTTACGGGTATTGATATTCATCCGGGCGCAAAAATTGGAACGCACTTTTTTATTGATCATGGCACGGGTGTGGTCATTGGAGAGACTTGCGTGATTGGCAATTACGTGAAGCTCTATCATGGAGTGACCTTAGGTGCCCGTAGTTTTCCAAAGGATGAAAATGGTCGGGTGGTAAAAGGTAATAAAAGGCATCCGAATGTTGAAGATAAGGTGACGGTTTACCCGAACGCTACGGTGCTTGGGGGGCAAACGACGATTGGGGAAGGCAGTACCGTGGGGGCGAATGTTTTCCTTCGTGAAAGTGTGCCTGCGGGCTCTTTTGTGTCCAATGAAACGGAGTATCTCAGGGTAATCGATAAGAGCACCGGAAAAATTCTCCACGGGTTTTCCGATACGCCTACGATATAAGAGTGGCACGATGAAATCATGATCCCAACAATAAAATAGAAGCTGGGAGATGAAGCCGCCATCGACTCAATTGGAACTTTTTCCGGTCGATGATGACCCTGATGATGAGGCGCCTGATCAAAGTTGTGAAGAATCCCTGATAAAGGAAAAGGATGTATTGTCGGAGGTGGTGGGGGGTGAGGAAGCAGTAAATACCGTTGCCGAACTCAGCTTGGACGGATTGGATGAAGCCTGTTTGGTCGGCCATGTGCGCAAGTGGTTGGAACCGCTGTATTTGAGGGGCTTAAGTGAACGGGTGAAGGTAAAGTGGAACTCCCGACTGCAAACTACAGCCGGACGAGCTCACTATGGCGAGGACAGCATCGAATTGAACCCCCTGCTGATCACCATTTCGGATGTTGCCGAAATCGAGCGCACCTTGAAACATGAACTTGCGCATCTAGTGGCGTATGAACGCTGTGGAAAAATTCAGCGAAGACAATTGCAGCCACACGGCTCCGAGTGGCAGGAGGCTTGTGATGATTTAGGAATTTCAGGCGAGGCGCGATGTCACGAACTGGAGTTACCGGGACGGCAGATGCGACGGCAATTTGTCTATGACTGTCCGGCATGTGGCGACAAGATAGAGAGAGTAAAACGGCTC
>JAADHD010000017.1 GCA_013152075.1 Verrucomicrobiota bacterium
GGGCCGATAGTTGCCTCTCGCAAACCGCCGTCGCCGTCAATCGGTCTTTGATTGCGGCTGCGTTGAGGTGCATGATGGGGGGGTAAATTGATAGAGGAAAGAGCAAATGGCGGACGAAGAAGAAATTCCCGATTTTATCAAAGCAGCCATAAAAAATGGTTCAGTTAAAGACACCTGGAATATTGGGCCGGAAGATGTTGCTCGGGTAGGTTCTGACGGTAATCTCGACCCTGGTACGGTGATTGCCGAGTATGGACAAGACCCGTTTAGCCCGCTCCAGCTTTTAAGTTCGCGCTTATTCGGGGTCACACACCTGAAGCAAATCGACAAGAAATCCGAACCCGTACCCAATTGGCAATTTCAGCTGTTACTGGTGAAAAGCCAGAACGAGGCAGGATTAAAAATGACCATCATTCCATACTTCTTGAGGTTGCGTGGCGGTACTTTGTGGAACTCCATGAAAACGGCTCTCAAGAAGAGAGTATCAACCTCAAATCTATTGTTAGAAATGTTTTAGGGGAAAATGTTGAGTCTATTGCGGCTGCAAACGGAGTTTCAATTGAAAGTTTAGAGCGCGGTTTGACAAGAAAATTCCATGAAAAGAAAGACCTCTATTTGAGCCGTGCGACGTGTGATGCCGATTGGGAACGCACCCGCTCGTTTCACGATCTCAATTTGGCAGTCAAATCTCTGGCCCTGGCGGGTGTCAAGATTGATGAAAAATCAAGCGAGCCGACAAGGCTGGCAAAAAACAAGAAATATTAGGCCAACGGATATTTATCCCTAAATTCATCCTTGGACTTAATTCAAAATATGTAAGCATTGGGTGTCTCCAACTTTTTCTAATGGAGATTCCAAATGACTTTTACCAAACCTCAAGGCGAGAATTTCGCCACTATCCCAAAAGCGGCCGCCGGTCTTGGCATTAAATACTACGCTCTGCTTCGCGCGGTTAACGCTGGCCTTGTGCCTTCGTACAAACCGTTTGGTAACAGACGGCTATTAAAGCCTGCCGAAGTTCTCAAATACATCGAGCGCACGCGCGAAGGCGGTGCGATATGACCAGTCGTGTTTTTGCAGAACATGCTGACGTTTATTGGGCAAAGAAGTTACCGGCAATTCCATTTAAAAGGGGTGAAAAACGCCCTTCTATTACAAATTGGTCCCGGTTTTCCGACCATCTGCTCGGCGATGAAGAAAGGGATTTTTGGAAAAGCAAAAGGGGCGATCACGGAATTGGGTTGGTGATGGGAGCGGAAGTAGTCCCCGGAAAATGCCTAATCGGCCTCGATGTAGACGAAGGGTATTTTGAGCGTGCCATACTAGGGGATATCCCCGGAAACCCGCCAGTGAAACGGGGCCAAGGGATGCACCGTGTTCGTTCTGATGGAAAGCAACCTTCCGGTGCCATCCACCACGTTTAAAGGCCAAAACGGGTTGGGTAATGTTGATATCCTTGCCCATAAAAAATGCTCAATCTTGCCACCTTCGATTCATCCTGGAACAGGAAAACCATATACGTGGGATGGGAGTAATTTGGGGTCGTGCAATATTGGGGATCTGCCTGTCTTTAGTGATCTGGATTTTACCATCACAAAATGTTTTGTGACGTCGAAATTCGCTTCAGCAATTGTCGAAGGTAAAGCAACCCATGATTCAGTTCTGGGTTTGTCTGGCGAACTGGTGGCGGCAGGCGCAAACGATGAGAAAATTTATCTGATCATAAAAAATATGCTGCCGTACAATTACTCCGGGAATTCTTTAGACGAATTACAGGAGATGATTGATGGCGCGCGCCGCAAGGGATTTGATCAAGCAGGCAAACTTCACCCATATGACCCCCGGAATGACGGGCCCATACCGCTAGGCTATCTCGCAGATGGGCGGAACGTATTTTTCGATCAGTTGAGGCACATCATAATTTCGGAAAGTTCCGGCACCCTTGCCAAGTTAGGAACTCTGATGAACATGGCCCCGATAGAGTTTTGGTTAGATAGGTTTCCTAAATACAGGGCCGGTGAAGCGAGTGGTGTTCATACCTATCTTGCTGCCGATACGCTCATACAATGCTGTCGAGATGCAGGCGGGTTTGACACCTCGCTTGTGCGTGGCCGTGACGTCTACCTTGATAGCGCCGGGAAGGTCATTGTAAATTTCGGCGGCGATATCCCTAGAGATTCCAAGTATGTTTATGTCTGCCACATTCCAATAAATATCGCGGCCATCGAAAATGAGGAATTTGACGTTGAAAAGCTGCTCGAGCTTTTCCAGATGTTCAATTGGTCCAACAAATCATTTGCTTACCTGCTTCTAGGTTGGGCCATCACCGCCGTCATTTGTGGGGTGCTTGAGTGGCGACCGCATTTGTTTTTAGCCGGAGCCAAAAACACAGGCAAAACGACGCTCGTCTTCGCTTTGAAAGCCATCCTTGAATCAGTTGCGATTGTTTTGGATGGCCAAAGTACGGAGGCCGGGATCCGGCAAAAGGTCGGCCCAGATAGCCGCCCGGTCATGCTCGATGAGTTTGAAAGCGACCAAGATATCAGGAGGATGAAAACCGTAATCAAGCATGTGAGAAGTGCCTCATCGGCCGTTGGTCAAATTGCGCGAGGCACCCCCGAAGGCAAGGCACTGGAATTTAACGCCAGCTCTAGCTTCCTACTTGCCGCCATTAATCCGATGATGGTCACTTCGGCGGACCGCTCGCGTATTGTGGTCATGACATTAGAAAAACACGAAAACAATAAATCGACGGCCGCAGCCATATCGGTGGCGATGGAGGTTCTGGAAGGATCATCCCCGCAATGGTGTGCCCTGGCGATCAGCCAGATCGCCAACATTCGGACGTCCATTAAGGTCCTCAGACGGGTTTTCCCGCCTTGCGACAGCCGCCACGCCCTCAATATTTCGACGCTGCTGGCGGCGGCGTGGTCCGCGCGCCACCAGTCAGAAATTACCGAAATTGAAGCCGAGGACCTACTGCTTGAACATATGGCGCTAATCAACGAATTGGCACTGGCTCACGAAAGCGACGACTCGATCGACTGCTTTAATGCGCTGCTGGAATATCGCGTCGACCGCGATGAAATGCTGGGCACGATATTGGCTCGCTTGAAACCAAATAATTCGGACAAAGATACGCGGAAAATGGCAGCCACCAAAATTGAAGCATACGGCATTAGAGAGCACGAGGATGGGTTCCTAGTCTCAAACACCCATCGGGGCCTCAAAGAAATCTACAGCGACACTGTCTGGGAATCCGGTGGCTGGGTCAGCGCCCTGCCTAGGTTGCCCGGAGCCAGGAAGGAAAGCCAGAAACGGTTCTCCAGTCAAAATCGCGCTCTGGCAACCTGGATCCCATTTGGTCTGGTGCCCGATGATTACAACGCCAATAAAGGGACGTTCTGATCTAGCGCCGCCGTCACGGTGTCACGTCATGCCATAGGGGAGAGTGGCCGCCTGTCCTATGACAAAAAGGGCACTAGTCAGCCAAATCCAAAAAACTAAATACTACATGGAGAGTGTAATGAAATTTAGGAGAAACGGCGGGGATTATTATCTTTCGTTGGTTTTTGCGTATGGTTGTCAAACCCTATGGCATGACGTGACATCATGACGGTTTTTGGTGGTTGCTTGATTTTGGACTAGACGGTCGAGCGCCCACTTCCAA
>JAADHD010000320.1 GCA_013152075.1 Verrucomicrobiota bacterium
GAACAGGTACGATATGTACCGGATGTTTCCCTAGGCCAGGTACTTTTTGGAAACGGCCCGTCTGCGTTTTTTTACCAGCCATTTTCTTGTTACCATGTCAAAACGATAACCAGGAGCCCCCATGTTTAAATATATCTTTCTGTTCCTGCCAAGCCGACTGATGATGACGGGGAGTTTGCTGATGGCATGCGCAAGATCGCTGCGAACATAGTTGAGTATCGGAACTTAGCGGCGGCAATTGCCCCCGAAATCCGCGAGCGTTTCTCGATGGAGACCTGCGCCAAACAATATCTGGGGGCCTACAAATAACTGGCTAATCTGAATAGTCAACAAATACGGGGAGCGGAATAGCTCAATGCGCATTGCTATTATCGCCCATCCTCTGCATGCTGGCGGAGGGATATCTGTGGCGCGGAACTTGATCGCCAGCATTGGTAAAACTGCTCCCGAGCATGACTACTTTGTCAGCTTTCCATCGGGATTGGGGTATGAAGAAGCGGTCGTCTCCTTACCAAACCTTAAGACCAGCGCTTTTCTCGGGCGAAGCAACCTTATCAAGCGTTTCTGGTACGAACAGAATCAACTCAAACCAGCTCTAAGAAGATTTGAGCCTGATCTGATACTGGCACTTGCCAACAAGGGAATGGGCGGTTTTGACTGTCCGCAAGCTATTCTCTGTCATAATTCCTACCTCTGGTACCCAAGGAAGCATTACGGCGTTCGAACGCCTGCACAAACAGCCCTTACTTTATTACAGATCCAACTACAGCGTTTTTTTCTTTGGTGGAGGTTGAGGAAACCCGAAAATATACTCCTCTATCAAACTGAAATTGGTCGCAAACGTATTTTTGCATCTTACAAAGCCAAAAGCCAATCTATCCATTGCCCAAACGCTGTTTCCAAATTTGTTGCCAAGCCAGAGGCAAATCCTGAAAAACCAAGCTGGTTATCAAAATACTCCGGGCGATTTAAACTCTTCTATTTAACCCGATATTATCCCCACAAGAATTTAGAGGTTCTCGTTGAGGCCTTTCACCGCCATGCTGAAGTGCTAACTAACACTGTGGTTTTTATAACTATCGATGCCAACCAACATCCTGGTGCAAGGAAGCTTCTTAACAGCATTGAACAACATGGATTACAGGACCAAATTGTCAATGTCGGCCCGCTGCCTCAGAACGAGCTGGGAATCTGGTTCAAGAGCTGCGATGCCCTAATTATGCCGACCCTTCTAGAGTCTTTCAGTGGAACATACCTTGAAGCGATGCATTTCGGTCTGCCTATTTTGACCAGCGATCTGGATTTCGCCCGTGAGGTTTGCGGCGACGCGGCGCTCTATTTCGATCCTTGGGACACATCTTCGATAAAAGACGCTATTTTGAAGATCAGAAACGACCCCGAACTGGCAGACAATCTGCGCGCAAAGGGCAAAGCACGCCTTGATGAAATGCAGCGATCCTGGGATGAAATTGCCACCGAGTTACTTCAAGAGCTCTATATATTGAGTAATATAAACAATAAATGACCTAATAAAATTGTTCGTTGTTGAGTTAGCAAGGCAAACCGCCGACGTACTAGCGGATGTGGCGGCAAATCATCGGCTGTTTGAATTTTGATACTTTTGGAATAATTATATCATGTGTGGCATCCTCGGTTATTCGAGCAAGACACAGCGCCCTGATCTAAAAAAGGCACTGGATGCGATTAAGCATCGCGGACCAGATGGATCGGGCGTTTTCTATGACACCGAAAAGGGCGTCGGCGTTGCCCATGTAAGGCTATCGATCATTGACCCAAGCCCCGCAGGCAATCAACCCATGGTTAGCGACGATGGCAGGCTTGTGCTGACTTATAATGGTGAGCTTTATGATTTTCAGGATCATCAAGCCCATCTGCAAGAAAGCGGGAATTCTTTTCATGGCAACTCCGATACAGAAGTTTTACTCCGTCTTATCGAGACTGAAGGCATACAGGTGCTTGAGCGATTAAACGGCATCTTCGCCTTTGCTATTCTGGATCGCAGCACCGGGGAGTTAACGCTTGCCCGTGATGCCATCGGGGTGAAGCCACTCTACTATTCGATATCCCAATCAGGTTTCTTCTTCTCAAGTGAAATAAAAGGGCTTTCTGCACTCGGGGTTGGACTTGGGAGTATTGATGAGGTGGCACTTGACCGCTATCTCACCTCCCTCTGGTGCCCCGGAACAGCGACGCCGTTCAAGGGGGTACGAAAACTCGGGCCGGGTGAAGCTATGACCGTGCATCAGGGCAAGATCCTTCGGCGGTGGCAGTGGTATACGTTACCAGCCAAAAAAACCACGCCACGTCGCGTTAGCTCAGTTAGTGCCAGTAAAGCAACCGAAGCACATTTACGTCAAGCAGTGCATCGACAAATGGTCGCCGATGTCCCCGTTGGTGCGTTTCTCTCCGGGGGGTTAGACTCCAGCGCAATTGTTGCTTTTGCCCGTGAGGTCAATCCCGGAATCAGATGCTTCACCATTAAGCCAACCGGTGGAGATGATGAAGGTGAAACTTCCGATCTGCCTTATGCATATCGAGTTGCCAAACACTTGAACGTACCACTTGACGTTGTTCACATCGATTCCCAAACCATGGCAAATGATCTCGAGAAAATGGTCATTCAGCTGGATGAGCCTTTGGCCGATCCCGCTCCGCTGAATGTGCTATACATAAGCCAATTGGCACGAACAAAAGGCATAAAAGTTTTACTTTCTGGAGCAGGCGGGGACGATTTGTTCACTGGGTATCGGCGCCACTGGGCTGTCCAGACAGAGAAATATTGGCGCTGGCTGCCAAAAAACATTCGCGGCCTCCTCGAGAGAGAAACGCAAAATCTGGATCATCGTAGGACAATGTTCCGCCGCGTGGCAAAGCTTTTCAACGGGGCGTCATTGGACGGGGACGATCGTATTGTCAACTATTTTGCTTGGGCGCGTCGAGACGATTTGAGGAAGCTCTATTCCCCAGCGTTCAAATCGGCAATTGGAGATGCGAAAGCCACTGAACCCATGTTGGAATTTTTGTCAGAAATGCCGAAAAGAGCCACCTCGTTGGAGCGTATGCTTGCGTTGGAGCAGAGGTTCTTTCTGACGGATCACAACCTCACCTATACCGATAAAATGTCGATGGCCGCGGGTGTGGAAGTTCGCGTTCCCTTCCTTGATCTTGAATTGGTCAAATTTGCGGCAACGTTGCCGATGCATCTTAAACAACACGGATCGGAAGGAAAATGGATTCTCAAAAAGGCAATGGAAGATTACCTGCCTCATGACGTAATCTACAGGCCCAAAACAGGCTTTGGGGCTCCATTACGCCGCTGGATGCGCCATGAGTTGAGGGAACTACTGGGCGACTTATTGTCAGAAGAGAGTCTTAAGCAACGTGGCTTTTTTAACCCATCAGCCGTTCAACAGCTAATATCACGCAATGATTCTGGAAAAATAGACGCAAGCTATACGCTTCTCTCCCTATTATGTATCGAAATATGGTGTCGCTTTTTTCTTGATCCGCCGCAATTTAAAACTACAGGTTAACCAATGATATACAGCAAGAAACAGGTCAGGGATTTCTGGGATGAGGCTGCATGCGGTGAAGAACTTTATCTCTCCAGTGAAACTGCTGAGGGATTTGCAGCCCAAGCGGCCAA
>JAADHD010000291.1 GCA_013152075.1 Verrucomicrobiota bacterium
CGGTCAACCGGTTCGACTGCGATTCGTATTGAAGGAGTGTGATGTGTACTCGTTCAAATTTCAATGATTGAAAATACCTGCAGGCAGGAGAAAACATATGGTGAGTCAAAGCGAAGTCTCACTGGTAAACCGTGCGATTATTCGTATCATTCTCCTATGAAATATTCGATTTGCATACGCACTCTGGTTTCGGTGTTTTCAATTTTAATTTTCTCTACCCCGTTTCTTCAGGCAGACGATTGGCCCACTTACCTTCGCGCCAATGATCGTGTGGGAGCCACTCCGGAGCAATTGTCTCTGCCGCTATCGCCCCAGTGGAAATTGTCTTCTGCGGAAAAACCGACACAAGCCTGGCCGGGGCCCGCCGGACGGGAAATCGAAGATCACAAACTTAGGCGCCGTAATACTTTTGACGATGCTTTCCAAGTTGCAGTTGTGGGGCAACGCCTCTATTACGGGTCGTCCGTGGATCATGCGCTGCGCTGCATTGATCTCGAAAGCGGTAAGCAGCAATGGACTTTTTTTACCGAAGCCGCGATTCGTCTCGCGCCCACTGTTTATGAGGGGAATGTTTACGTGGGATCCGATGACGGTTATGTGTATTGCCTCAATGCCGAGGAGGGATCGTTAGTCTGGAAATTTCGCCCCGGGCCTTCGGATGAGCGTATCCTCGGACGTCAGCAATTGATTTCCCGTTGGCCGGTGCGCACCGGTGTGTCCCTCGCCCCTGACAAAGATCACGGCGCGATTGCCTACTTCGGTGCCGGCGTTTTTCCGCATGAAAGGATCTATCTCTACGCGGTGCGAGCTGCGGATGGCAAGGTGATCTGGAAGCTCGACAACATCAGTGAAAATGAAGCGGGGCGAAATGATCTGTCACCGCAGGGTTACCTGTTGACCAACGAGGAGCTGTTGGTGATTCCCTCAGGCCGCTCCCTGCCGGGTGTCTTCAACCGCAAAACTGGAAAATTTATGCACAAAGCCAGTCACTACTGGCGCAGGGAAGGGGTTGTCGGCGGCACCCAGGCCTTGCTAGCAGACGACCAGATTTATTCATGGGGGGCGCATACGATTCTCGCTATGAACCAAAAGGACGGCAAATCCGGTTTCGGTTGGTTCGCCGGTCACCAAATGACGATTAAAGGTGCAGCCGCTTTTGTTGCGGATGGCAAGAATATCGCACGGATTGATCGTCAGGCCTACGCTGAAAACAGCCGGATAAAACGCAAATTGAATGGTGATCTGCATGTGATCGGAGTTAAGCGTTACCGTATCGGTTTGAAAGCACCCAGCGCCGAAGGAGCCGAGGAAGAAAAACAATTAGTAGCGGAAAAAAATGCACTGGTCACTAAAATCGAGAACTTACCCGAGGTCGGTTTTATCTGGAAAACCCCATCGTCACTTGAAAGTCGGCTTATCATTTCGGGCAACGCTCTATTTGCCGGTGGTGAAAATGAGGTGGCGGCGTTTGACCTCGAATCAGGCAAGCGAATCTGGCAAGCAGCAGTGGATGGCGATGCCCGCGGTCTGGCGGTGGCAAATGGCAAGTTGATCGTCTCGACCACTACCGGTGATGTTGTTTGTTTTGCATCCAAGGGTAAAACCCCGGCTGACGGTGCGCAAAAACGGGTCGAAAACCCCTTTCCCCAGGATGAGCTAACGGAAAGATACGCCACCGCCGCTCAAGCGATTCTCGCTACTTCCGGGATCAACAAAGGCTTCTGTCTGGTATTGGGAAATGAAGAGGGGCGGCTTGCCTGGGAACTGGCGAAGCAGTCGGATCTGGAAATTTACGCAGTAGAACCCGATGCCGCCAAGGTGGCCGCAGCTCGCGAAAATTTTAGCAAAACGGGTTATTATGGCAACCGCATCACCATTCACCATGGCTCGTTGTCCGATATTCCGTATCCCAATTATTTTGCCAACCTGGTGGTATCCGATACCCTGGTGAAAACCGGAAAGCTTCCCCTGGATCTCAAGGCAGCAAGTATCGTTCATTGTGTGAAACCCCTTGGAGGCATCGTTGCCTTAGGGCCTGATGCGCAGGGGATCAAAGTGAACTCCGCTTGGTTGCAGGCGTCTGGATTAGAAGACGCAGCAAGGGTTTCCGCAAAAAACGACTTTGCTCTTTTGACTCGCGGCGCTCTACCCGGTGCGGGAAGCTGGTCGCATCAGTATGGCGAACCCGGCAATACCGCGACCAGTTACGACTATCGGGTCAAGGGAGGGCTCGGGGTTTTATGGTATGGGGATCCCGGTGAGGACAAAGTGGTCAACCGGCACGACGGCGTTGTCAGCCCGCTGGCGATCAACGGACGGCTGATCGTTCAGGGAGAAGACAGCATTCTGGCTTACGATGCTTATAACGGCCTTTTTCTCTGGGAGCGCAAAAATCCTAAATCTATCCGCACGGGTGTTTTTCAGAATCAGAATCCGGGCAATCTGGTTGCCAGTGACGACAGTTTGTTTTTTATGCAGGAAGACATCTGTTTTCAAATCGACTCCGCCACCGGTAAAGAAATAGCCGCGCATCAATTACCCGAAGAGTTCAGGCAAGGAGGGCATCAATGGGCTTATGTCGCTTATCAAGAGGGTTTGCTTTTTGGAGCGGCGGCAGTGCGCAATGAGGCCAAGGACAAACGACGGGGAAAACGCACCGACGATAAGACCGACGGAGTTTTTGCGATTGATGTCAAAACGGGAAAGCATCTCTGGTCTTATCGTGGAAAAACTATCGAGCATCAGACGATTGCGATCGGTGGTGACGCGATGTATTTTATCGATAGCACCATCACGGGTGAACAGCGGCAGAAAATTCTGCAGCAGGATAAATCCAAATTTGAAAATCTGAGCAAAGAGCAGCGGGAAAAAGCTGAAGCCGAACTCAAGAAGCAGGATTTACGACTTGCTGTCGCCATCGACAGTCGGAGTGGAAAAAAACTCTGGGCCAAAGCGGTTGATGTGACTGACTGCTCTGAGGTCGGAATAGGCGCGGGCAAATTGACTTTGTTATTCCGCAACAACGTATTGTTGCTCTGCGGTGCCAATGCCAATGGCCATTATTGGAAGCAGTTCATCAGCGGTGAATTTTCCAAACGCCGTCTGGTCGCCCTGTCGGGCAGCGAAGGGACGAAGCTCTGGGCGCGGGATGGCAACTACCGCAGCCGTCCCATCATCGTCGATGACCAGATCATCGCCGAGCCTTGGGCTTACGATCTCTATACCGGCAAACAAAAAATGCGCAAACATCCGCTCACAGGAGCAGATGTGCCATGGTCCATCATGCGCGACGGCGCTCACTGTGGCATGATGGCAGCCACACCGAACATGCTCACTTTTCGCTCTAATTTTACTAGTTTTTATGATCTCAAGGATGACATCGGAGCCAGTCATTTTTCCGGACACCGCACGGGATGTTGGGTCAACGCCGTCCCTGGCAACGGTTTGATCTCAGTGCCTGAATCCTCAGCTGGTTGTGTATGTCTGTATTCGATCTCGTCGACCATTGTCATGGAGCCGCGTGCAGAGCGTAAAAACTGGCGTATCGCCAGTTCGGTCGGATCAATCACCCCGGTGAAAGAACTGCATCTCAACTTTGGTGCTCCCGGTGACCGGCGTGCCCCGGA
>JAADHD010000129.1 GCA_013152075.1 Verrucomicrobiota bacterium
ATTTTGTTGAGGGAATCAGGCGGGGGGGTATGATTTGAGTCTAGCTTGACTTTGTTAAGTCGGTCATAAATTTCCATTCGCCCCAAGGAGAGGCACTTTTTAAGTGCCTAAAGGCTGGCGAGCAGAATTAATTGAACTATTAATAATGAAGCGAAGTCTATGAGGTCTTCGGAATTGGCGGTTAAAAACCGCCACTCCTTGGACTTAACAAAGTTAAACTAGGTTTGCTCATTCAGTCGTCAGCAATTTTCCCAGTTTTTCGGCTCCGTATCTTACCACATCTGTGACAGGTAGTCCGGTTTCATTTTCTAGATCTACGATGGCAGCTTTGGCTTCTTCATCGGACAAGTGTGCGGTTTTCAACGCGATGCCGATAGTTTTTGGACGGGGGAAAGTTCCGCAGGCGGAGGCCAGGTCTTCGTTGAGTTTGATAAATTCCTTTAGGTCAGGAACTTTGATTTCCGGCATTTGATCGAGGTTTTTCATGCCTGCGCGGTGACATAGAATAAAGTGTGTGGGGCAGCTTCCGCGCATCAGGGACAGGGTGGCGGAACTGCGTGCGTGCAGCAGGGAACCCTGGCCTTCGATAAAAACGATGTCGTCTTCAGCAGCACTGGTGACAAGAGTGGAAACCGCGTTAACGGCGTGGTCAATCTTGATGCCGTCCAAGGGAATGCCGCGACCGGTGATGGTGATGCCAGTTTGGCCGGTGGCGAGGAAAGCGGTGGATTGCTGTCCGTGTTCGCGCACCCAGCGATAAACCTCGAGGCCGGCGGTCATTTTGCCGATGGCCATATCGGTGCCAATTAACAACACACGTTTGTTGTCGAGACGAGCCGCGTCAGCGCTGGTGATAGGGGGAGTTTCGCCGGGGTGGCGCATGTCCCAGATCCATTGATCTTCACCCGTAAGCAAATGTCCAAAACGAGCATTGAGGTCATCGTGCAAACCGTTGGCAAGTGACATGCCGAGGGTGAGAGATTTTTCGAGTTCGGCCAGCCAGGAATCAGGCAATCGTCCACCGGTGGGCGCGATGCCGAGGACCAGCACATCGGCGCCGAGCTTGCGTGCTTCTTCCACATTGGCGACGACCGGGCAATTGCGCGGCATGTCGACGACGTCATTGACCTGCTTCCCTGCGTGCCTGGAATCAATGACACAGGTGACTTCATTGGGTGAATAGCGCATCACGCCGTATCCCATTTTGCCCTCGGATTCCCCGAGGTTTTCTTCCATAAAAATGGCTAAGGTTTGTTCTGGTTTTAGCATATTAGTTCTCCTCTTCCTGATCGATGAAGACTGCACCGTGTCCGGGCAAGTCATTTGGTAATACAACTCCGTCAGTCAGTGTTGCGCCACTGCAGGGGTCGTTGGTGATATTAAGTTGGGAATCGAGATCAATGGCATCAAACAGGGCTCCGATCGATGCGCCTGCAGAAATGGACAGGGTGGACTCGCTCATGCAGCCGATCATGACTTTCACTTTGTGAGCGCGTGCAGTGGCGACGATGCGCAGCGCTTCGGTCAGGCCTCCACATTTCATCAGTTTCAAATTCACTCCGTCGACCGAATCGACCCAATTGGGGATGTTCTCGGAAAAGCGACAGGATTCGTCGACGTAAATTGGCAGGGGCCGGTTTTCAAACAGTCTCGGTAAATGTTTCTCTTCACCTTCTTTCAATGGCTGCTCAACATATTCTACTCCTCGGTCTGCCAGCCATTTCATCATGGCGATGGCTTCGTCAGGAGACCAGCCGCCGTTGGCGTCCACTCGCAGCGCGAGGTCTTTTCGGCTACCGACGACTTCTTTAATCGCCTCGAACATCGCTTGGTCGGCTTCGGTTCCCTCGGGCGAGCCCAGTTTGATTTTTAGAAATTTGCTCTGGGTTCGCTCCAGTATTTCAGGCACGCGTTCTTTGACGACATCGGGGGGATTGATGCCGATGGTAACAGATGTGGCTGCCATTTTTTTCGACAAGCCAAAAATTCGGTAGAGCGGTTGATTGCATTTTTTTCCAAACCAGTCCCACAGGGCTATATCGAGTGCGGCGAGGGCGCAAGATGGCACGTCGGCTCGACGCGCTTTGTCCCACACTTCGTGAATGGAGAGTTGGCCGTAGGCAGGTTGCCAGAATTCTTTGAGTGCGTCTTCGCCGATTTGCGGGGTTGAGGCTTTTTCACTGATGCCCGGCGACATTTCGCCCCAGCCGGTAATGCCGTCCATGGTGAGACCGACGTAGAGGTTGTCTGATCCGGTGGAAGTGCCACGGCTGATCCTCAGCGGGTAGAGTTTGTTGAGGTGGTGAGTGCGGAACTGAATTTTCATGGTGTCGGCGTTTTAGGGCCGCCCTTTGGGGCTTGGTATGGTAGGTGGTGAACCCCAGGGCGATGCCCTGGGCTGACATAGGGTTGGCCCTTTGGGCCGTAAAATTGTTTTATCAAAGCTTGGCAAGTGAATCGTCCATCGCCGCCAGAACTTCGGTCATGGTTTCATCGGTCTCGTCACCCATGTTTGAAACACGGAAGGTGAGCCCTTTGATTTTTCCGTATCCACCATTGATGGCGATGGAATGATTTTCGCGTAGCAATTTATTGAAACGCGATACGTCGATTTCGCGGTTGTTTTTGATGCAGGTCAGGCTCTTGGAACGGAAACCTTCAGGAGCGAAAAACTCAAAACCGTTGTTGGTGACCCAATCGGCGACCAGGCCGTTGAGGCGCTGGTGGCGGGCGTAGCGATTTTCAAGTCCTTCGTTGAAGATGTCATCCAACTTGGCGCGCAGACCATTGATGGTGTGAATACACGGTGTGCTCGGCGTCATGTCTTTTTCCTGGTTCTTTTTGAACTCGAGGAAATCAAAGTAGTATCCGCGATCGTTTAATGTCGCGGCGCGGGCAAAGGCGGCGTCCGAAACTGTGAACAGCGCCAGGCCGGGGGGCAGGGCCAAAGCTTTTTGACTGCCGGTGAGCATGACGTCAATGCCGAGCGCGTCGACCGGAGTCGGCACTGCTGAGAAAGAGGATACGGTGTCGACGATCAGCATGACGTCTTCGAATTCACGAACCACGGCAGCGATCTCGGCCAGTGAACTGGTGACGCCGGTGGAAGTTTCGTTGTGAACCAGAGTCACGGCATCGAATTCGCCGGTGTTGAGTTTTGCTCGAATCGCTTCTGGATCGACGGGCTGTCCCCATTCGAACATCAGGCCTTCGGCTTGCTTTCCGCAGCGTTGAGCAACATCGGTCCACTTATCTGAGAAGGCGCCGTTGCCGCAGCAAAGCACTTTTTTGGCGACGAGGTTACGCAGTGATCCCTCCATGATGCCCCAGGCGGAAGAGGTGCTGAGAAATACCGGTTGTTTGGTTTCGAACAGGGTTTGCAGGCGCTCCTGCATGCCGCCGTATAACTCTTGAAACTCTTTGCTGCGATGACCGATCATCGGTGTGGACATGGCTTCAAAGCTGCTCGGTGAAACTTCGATCGGGCCGGGAATGTAGAGTCGGATGTGGTCGGACATGGTGTGTGATTGATTAACGCCGCAAACTAGAACGGGCCGCGCCGGACGCAAACGAAAATATGAAGAAGGACTGGGAGCGCCGACGTCCCGTCGGCGCTCCCAATT
>JAADHD010000342.1:0-3901 GCA_013152075.1 Verrucomicrobiota bacterium
GCTTTGTTCAGCACAGTGAAACCCGCAGGCAGCATCGCTTCGGGTTTCGGGGAAGTGTGGTCGCCACGGTGGAACACCTTAGTAACTGGGGGGGTGTTAGCAGTGTTCTCCGTGGCGACACGAATGTATACCGTTTTCGGTTTGGTTGACCGAATGGCTTTTGCCGCATTGAGTCGGATGGATTGTCTGCGTTCCAATTCCTTGCGGTCTTTTTCGATGTCGATGTAATTCTTGAGGGCACCGCCAGCTTTTCTGGGCACGTTGACGATGGTGTATTTTTCGGTGATGAATTTGACCTGTTCCGGACTGCGTTCCTTTTCGGGAGTGTTGTAGGTTTCCCGAGCGAAAGCCCGGATGTTTTCCGGTAGGCGGCTGATCACTCGCTCGAAGATTAATTTGGAAAGAATTTCACCTTCTTTGACATACAGGGCGTCCACTTTTTTGGCTTCGACTTCTATGGCGTCGGAGATGACTTTGTCTTTTTTGGAAAGCAGGCCGACTCGGCTGGATGAAGGTTTGCGCCAGTGGGTGGAGTCGAGGGCCGGGGCGAACACCGCCCGCAGACGATAAAAATCTTCCTGGGGAATGGGATCGAAGCGGTGGTGGTGGCACTCCGCGCAGGCGATGGTCAGGCCGAGTAATGAAGAAGAAACGATCTTGAGCGTTTCGGTGATATTCATGTTGGCGGCTTTGGCTTGCTCTGCACCAGGGGCAGAAGCGGTGCCGTCGGGGCCCATGCGGAGGAAAGCGGTGGCAGTGAGTTTTTCCCGTGCGTCGGGATTGTCGTTGGCCAGGGTTTTTGCGGTGGCGTAGGTGGCGCCGATCAGTTCGTCACCGGCCAGTTGTTCGATAACAAATTGATCCCAGGGTTTGTCGTTGTTGAATGAGCGAATGACGTAATCCCGGTAAGGCCAGGCGTCGTCGCGAACGATGTCCTTGTCATTGTAACCTTCTGAATCGGCGTAGCCGGCGACGTCGAGCCAGTGGCGCCCCCAGCGTTCGCCGTATTGAGGGGAGGCGAGCAGACGATCGATGACGCGTTCCCATGCGCCGGGAGATTGATCGTTCACGAAGTCGTCGATTTCAGGTTTTGTCGGAGGCAGACCGGTGAGGTCAAAGGTGGCGCGGCGGATCAGAGTGATTGGTGAAGCTTCGGGTGAGGCTTTGAGATTTTTCTCCGCGAGTTTGCGAGCGATGAATAAATCGATGGGATTGCCGGATGCCGATTTGCTTTTTGGCAGGGCGGGTTTTTTGATCGGCTGGAATGACCAGTGGGCGCGTTCCTCCCCAGTGATGATTAATTCCCCGGGTGCTGGAACATTTTCAGGTTCGGGATAAGCGGTGGGGGCTTTTTGATCGATCCAGCGAGCGATGAGTTCGACTTCTTTCGCTTTGAGCGGCGGGCTCTCCTCGGGCGGCATTTCTCCCTTGTGAGTGAAGGTATATAGAGGGCTTTTACTGTGATCGCCGGGGATGATGGCCGAGCCTTCTTTGCCGCCTTTGACGATCGTTTTGCGCAGGCGTAGGTCGAGATCGCCTTTCAGCTCTTTTTCCTCCCCGTGGCATTGAAAGCAGTTGGTTTTAAGAATGGGGCGGATATCGTGCTCGAAGGTGAGTCTTTTGCTGCTTGCGGGAGTCTTAGCCTGGGGTTCAGACCTTGCTGTAGTAAGGCTGAGAGCCAAAAGTAGTGTGCAAACGGGGGTAGCGCTTGAGCGAATGCTAATAGAATAGGCGTGGGAACGGGGGGGATTCATGAGGCATGCGGCTCGGTCGCGGAACGCGAGCTAGAATATTTCGACCGGACATCAGGAAACATGTTCGATATTTTGTGAGATATCTGCCTTGGCAAGCACCGTGCGGTGGGCAAGCACCGTGAAATCCGGAACTGATGACTTGACGATGAGTCGCGAACTGCTCCAATGCTTTAGAGGGAAGCGACCTTCATTGAAGTATGCAAAAAATCGGTTTTGAAGAAGCAGTGGTGAAAATTCGGCATCAGGACGACCGTTTTGACTCCGATGCGTACGCTTTTCTCAAGGACGCACTGGATCACTCGGTGAGAGCGAAGCAGGAGAGAGTGGGGGAGGAATATCCGCATGTTGGTGGCGGGGAATTGTTAGAGGGGTTCAAGGACCTGGCACTGGATGAATTTGGGCCGATGGCGGCGACGGTATTGGAGGTTTGGGGAGTGACTCGCTCGGAGGATGTCGGGGAAATGGTATTTCAATTGATCGAGATGGGAGCTTTTGGCAAATCGGATGATGATTGCCGGGATGATTTCAAAGAGGTGTTTTCTTTTGATGAAGCTTTTAGTGCGCCTTTTCGACCGAAGAAAAAGAGCAGGAAGTCAGATCTAAGTAGTCAGAGCCGCAGCGAAGCGCAGGCAGCCGAAGGTAATTCTGAGGTCAGGAGCAATAAGCCGCAATCATAATGGCTTCGATAGAATTCCCTGAAACTTCGGCGCAGGTGCGACGCTTGCCGAATGGTCTGGAGCTGATCATCAAGGAGGACAGCAGCGCGCCGGTGGTGAGCGTTCAGGCATGGTGCCGGGTGGGCAGCATGTATGAAGGGGATTGGTTGGGTGCAGGCATGGCCCACTTTGTCGAGCACATGTTGTTCAAGGGCACGGACAAGCGGGATGCCAATGGGATTGCAGAAGAGGTGCAGGCGGTGGGGGGTTATGTAAACGCTTACACTTCTTTTGATCGCACGGTATATTGGATCGATGCGCCACGTGAGGGCGCGGAGGCTTGTCTCGATGTTCTTACGGACGCGATTTTCCATTCGAAATTTCCGGCGGAGGAATTCGACAAGGAACAGGAAGTGATCCGGCGTGAGTTTGCGATGGGGGATGACAGTCCCTCGCAGGTATTGGGCAAACAACTCTTGTCGACTGCCTTTCGGGTGCATCCCTGTCGGCATCCGGTGATCGGGCATTTGGATATATTCAATCGCCTGACTCGTGATGATCTGTACGAATTTTATCAACGGGAATATTCGCCGGACAATGTGTTTTTTGTGGTGGTGGGTGACGTTGATGCTGAGAAAATTTATCAGCAACTAGCGAGTGCGGTTGAAGATGTGCCGCGTAGAGCGAAGTCCTTGGTAATATTGCCGGAGGAGCCATTGCAACTGGGGCGTCGTGTCAGGCACGAAGAATTCGCCACGGATCTGAGCCGCATGCGGATGGGCTGGCAAGTGCCGGATGGGCGTCACGCGGACTCGGCGCCGCTGGATGTACTGGCGATGTTGCTGGGGCAGGGGCAAAGCTCTCGTTTGTATCGCCGAATCAGGGAAGAGCTTGGCCTGGCTCATTCGGTGGGTGCCAGTTCCTATAGTTTGACCAACACGGGTTTATTTTTGTTGTCGGCTGACAGCGAGCCGGATAAACGTGAAGCGGTGATGGAGGAACTGCTGAAAAGCCTGGAGGAGGTGAAGCGGGGTGGTGTGAAGCAGGCAGAATTGGATAAGGCGGTGCGCATGGTTTTGAATGGTCAGTTTTCAACGCTGACCAGTATGAATGGCATGGCGTCTGATCTGGCTTCGAACTGGTTGTTCGCTGAGAATTTGGACTACACCCGGGACTACATTGCTCAGTTGCAGAAGGTGACGCTTGATGAACGATGTGTCGGCGGTGGTGGAGCGTTATTTTTCCGAGGATAGGATGACGGTGGTATCCTTGGATCCGCTGGGCAAGGGGCCTTCGATCAATTTCGGCGAAAGCGCAGGTGCAGAATCGGAGGTGCGCAAAACAATTCTGGAGAACGGGCTGACTCTGCTGGTGAAGCGCGATGCGCGGGTGCCGGTGGTGAATCTTTCCGCGGTGTTTCGTGGAGGCGTGCTGGCTGAAACGGAGAGCGACAATGGGGTGAATTCTTTGATGTCACGTTTGCTGACCAGC
>JAADHD010000342.1:3916-6377 GCA_013152075.1 Verrucomicrobiota bacterium
TGAAGAGGTGGCTGAGACAATCGAGTCAGTGGGGGGATATATTGGAGCTTCATCCGGCAATAATAGTTTCGGCGTGTCGGCAGAAGTGATGCGCCCGGATCTGGGACTGGCTATTGACCTGTTGGGGGATTCCTTATTGTGTCCGGCGTTTTTGCCAGAGGCGGTGGAACGTGAAAAGGGGTATCAGTTGGCGGGGATCAAAGCGGAGAATGATCATCCGATGTCAGTGGCGATGCGACGATTGCGGAGCGAGTTGTTTGTTGGTCATGCCTACGCATTACGAAGCTCGGGGACGGAACAGTCGGTGGCGTCATTAAGTGGCGATGATCTTGAGCAATTTCGCTCGCAGTATGTGTGCGGAAAAAATGGAGTGGTGACGGTTTATGGTGACATCGATGAAGATGAGGCGATTGAATTGGTGAAGGGGAAACTGGGCGAGTTACCAACAGGGGAGCAAGCCTTTCAAAAACCTTCTGCGATAAAAGTGGACGGAAAAGGTTCTCAGGAAGTCACTCTTAATCATGATAAAGAACAGGCGATTTTGATGGCAGGATTTCGTAGTTGTGAGCTGGCGCATGAGGACCGTGACGCTCTGGATCTTTTGCACGAAGCCTGCAGTGATATGTCATCGCGCCTCTTCGTGAAAATCCGGGAAGAACTTGGTTTGGCTTATTCAGTGGGAGCAAGTCAGTTGCTCGGGCTGGAGCCGGGGTGTTTTCTTTTTTACGCAGCGACTTCGCCTGAAAAGTTGGGGGAAGTGCAGGAGGTATTGTTGCAGGAGATACAAAGGATGCGTGAGCAAGGTCTGGATGCCGAGGAACTGGAGCGGGCAAAAAAATCATCGATCGGCAAGGAGGTGATTCGCTTGCAGAGCGCTCAGAGCCAGGCGTCGATTTCGAGTTTGGATGAGTTGCTGGGATTGGGTTGGGATAATTATAAAAAGACCCAGGAGAACATCGCGGCTTTGACGAATGAAGATATCATTCGGGTCGCGTCGACTTACCTGCAGGATGTAAATCGGGTGGTGGTGCGATTGACGGGGGAGTGAAATTAAGACGCGAGGGCGTATTTCTTCGACCACCGGCACGTGTTGCAAATCACCCACAGGTTTAGTAAAGACAGTATTCTCTGTAGAGAAATGTGACCAGCGCCAGTTGCTGAACAATACACATGCCTTCACGAATAAACGCGAATAAGAGAAAGAGGAATTAAGGGGGGTGGGAGCCGAGATAGCTTGCTGGGGAGACAACTGGAGGACACTGCCCGGAAGTTCGCATGTGAGGGGAATGTGGTTTGCGAGGAGCAACAGATGACGAAATTTGGGATTACGCCAAAAGGGAACAATTTATAGTCGTATCGAAAGATGAGGAAGTGGGGGCGACTTGGTAGACTTTTCGGATCTTGCGTTTAGAGTTATGTTATGCAAAATGCTGAGGTAGCTCTTGGGCAGGTGTCGTGGAGGCGTATGAGTGAGGGAATTGAAAAAGTCAAAGACCGTCTCATGCGGGCGACTCGTGCCCTCGACGCTAAAGGGATCGAATATGCGGTAATCGGGGGGAACGCTGTCGCAGCCTGGGTGTCGCGAGTAGATGATTCGGTGGTTCGCAATACCAGGGATGTTGATTTGTTAGTCCGCCGCAGTGACATGGACACTATCACAGTCGCTTTGGAATCTGTAGGTTTTGTTCACCGGAAGGTAGCTATTCTGGGGGGGGAAGGTTCCATCGAACTGTTTTTGGACGGTCAAAATGCCAAGGCGAGGGATGCGGTTCATCTTGTTTTTGCAGATGAAAAGGTAAAGCAGGAATCTCTTGAACCTTCACCTGGGGTTGAAAAAATCGATCCGACAAGCAAAGAATTTCGTCTACTGGATCTGGAAGCCCTTGTGGCGATGAAGCTGACATCGTATCGTCGAAAAGATCAGGTTCATCTCCTCGATATGATCGAGATTGGTCAAATCGATGAGACGTGGCTCACTCGGATTCCGGAATCTTTGCGCGAGCGGTTTCAGGTTTTGCTTGATGATCCTGATGGTTGAATTGTTGACGGCCGCGCTTTAAGAGGGTTTCTCGCAAAGGCGCGGAGATCGCAAAGGAAGAAAAAAGGAAGAAAAAAGGAAGAAAAAAGGAAGAAAAAAGGAAAAGAGGGGCAAATACCTGTATGTCGCCAACAATCCGCTGGGATGAGAATGGAGAAGTGGGGTAATCCTTTCCGCTATTCGGCCGCAGCTTTCGTGGGTATGATCCGGTAAAGTCCATGCACGTTTACAGCGGCCTTGAGTTCGCCGAAGCTGTCGCCGACAAAATTAGCATTGGCGATCAGTTCGTTGATGGAATCCGAGGCCACGGCGAACTTTCCGGAGCGGTTACCGTATGCGGGACCTTTGCGCCCTACTTGGCCAAGTGGGGTAATTTCTTGACCAGGAAGCAATTCCTCGAAAGAAACCAACTGTAATTTCACG
>JAADHD010000061.1 GCA_013152075.1 Verrucomicrobiota bacterium
TCAGATTGCTGGAATCGAAATGCTCCTGCGAGCTTTTCTGTAGGCAAACTGAATGCTGGAAGAAACAATATTTTAATCAATAACAACTGTAATTAACCATGGCTGAAGTAACACTCGAATTGATCAAACAACTGCGTGAAAAAACCAACGTAGGAATGATGAACTGTAAAGGGGCGCTCCAGGAAGCTGACGGCGACTTGGAAGCAGCTGAAGTTATTCTTCGCAAAAAGGGAATGGCTGCAGCTGATAAAAAAGCATCGCGGACAACCACTGAAGGAGTCGTTGCGACAAAGATTAATGATGATGCCAAATCTGGTGTTATGATTGATGTGAGTTGTGAGACTGACTTTTTATCCAAAGGGGATAATTTCCGGTCTTTTGTAGGTGAGTTGCTGGTATTTGCCGCAGAGGCGGAGTCGCTTGACTCCCTTGAATCGTTTCTCGCTCTTTCTGCGAATGATGATGAAACGGTTGAAAATTTCGTCAAAGCGAAAGTTGGTGAACTGGGCGAAGGCATGGGGGTTAGCAATGTGCTTCGTTACACTGTTGATGGAAATGGTGCCATCGGGTCATACATTCATATGGATGGAAAAATCGGAGTTCTGATTGAAATGGGCTGTGGCTCTGCGGATACCGAGAAAAAGGATGCTTTTCTTGCGATGGCGAAGGACATCTGCCTGCACATTGCCGCTTCTCATCCGATCTGCCTGAGCCGTGATGAAGTGCCTGCTGACGTGGTAGCGAAGGAAAAAGATGTTTATGCGGACCAAATGAAGGGTAAGCCTGAGAACATTATTGATAAGATCGTTGAAGGTAAGCTCGACAAGTTTTACAGCGGTTCCTGTTTGCTTGAACAGGGATTCATCAAGGATCCCGATCAAAGCATCGCTGATTTGTTGAAAGCGACCTCAGCTGATCTCGGTGATGAATTGGTGATTCGCCGCTTTGCACGTTTTGCCGTTGGTGAAGGTTCGTAAGGGACGAATTTAGAACTAAAGAATTTGAGAACGGGCGCTCTTTGAGCGTCCGTTTCTTTTGCCCGTTTGCTTCACTACTGCATCACGTATCCCGGTCATGCTTGACAGGCATAAAGAAATAAACTAAACATTTCCATCATGAATGAAGTGCCTCCTCTAACTTCCACAGATGCTCAAGCGAGCGTCGAGCAAAAAACTTCTCAAGCGGCTATCTGGAGCCTGGTTCTGGGGATTCTTAGCAACTTATGCCTTTGGTTATTGGGATCGATTCCTGCGATCATACTGGGAATTGTTGCGATCAAGAATGTTAACCGTAATCCTGCGGCCGTTGGCGGAAAAGGATTGGCGATAGCAGGGATTATAACCGGAAGCATCGGGATGGCGAGTGGCGCAGTGATGGCCAGTATGCTCTTTATTGGAGCGGCAGCCTATCAGAAGGGGGCGGGTAGGGCAAAATGTATCCTTACAATGGCGACTGCTCAGAAACTGGCCATTTCGCACGCTAATCTGAACAATCTCGTAGTAGGGGACTCGTTGCCAGCTTCTGTTTTTGTCGATGAGGGTTATGTCGAAACGATGTTTGCTTGCCCTGAAGGAGGGACTTACACCTTTCTTGAAAAAGTGCCGGATGAGAAGACGAGTTATATAAAATGTGATCAAGAGGGGCACGTTCTGGATTTCGGTATTTATCAGCGAACGCGCTAAATTATACTTTCGTGCCAAGTGCCTTACCCGACTGAACTGATCGATGAGCAAGCCTTCCACGTCAGATTTTTTTAGGGATGGTTTTGTTGTGATCGACGAGGTTCTGACACAAGATTGTTGCGACCGAATAGCTGAGTGTCTTCCGAATATTGGAAGTTCGGGCTCTAGAGCGTTGTTGGAGGTTGAATGCTTCCAAGAACTGGCGGGGGATATCAGACGCAACGAAAAACTGGCGGGCATACTGGAGGATTTGGTGGCGATCCAGTGCATATATTTTCGCAAAACAAAGGAACACAATTGGTCGATCAAGATGCATCGCGATAGGGTAGTTCCGGTAGAGGGTTCGGGGCCATGGGATTCTTCTGGCGTGAAGGAGGGGATGAAGAGTGTTCGTCCGCCGCTCGATTTTCTGAACGGATGTGTCGCGGTGCGTGTGAGTCTGGATGGTGCGCCGGAAGGAGATTTATTGGTGGTTCCCGGATCGCATCAGAGTGATGATGCTCCGGCGCGCGGTGATGCGATCTCTGTTCCTGTTGGTAAAGGTGGGGTAATGTTGATGCGACCGCTTTTGGTTCATGGATCCACGAAGTTGGAAACCAGTCCGTCACGGAGGGTGCTGCATTTTCTCTATGCACCGGCAGAGCTTCCGGATGAATATCAGTGGTATCATACGGTTTGAAGCAGGTTGTAGGGTGAAATCGATGGCAAGACGGGGGGTGTAAGGTAATAAGTTAAGCTGTTGGTTTTACGTGTTCCGCTTGTTGCCTCCGGCGTCTTCCGCTACGCCTCGGCTCAGGGCGACGGGGTGTTGGGGGGGGCTTTTACCCGGCGCTTCGCACCGAGCTATCTCATTGAGCACCTTTGGTGCAAGGAGAATCGGATGTGAGTTGTCCTGTAGGGACAAAATGAGATAGCCCAGAGTAGAACTCTGGGGTCGGATCGGGTTTATCAACAGCTCTGAAAGAGCGGAATGATATTGATGCGCGATTAGGGGGAGCTTTTTACTCTTTACGGAAGACGAGGTTTTCAGCATGCTCGGAATGAGTATTAACAATGACTGGAGAACAATCCTCACAAAGTTCGGATGAATCGGTGATTCCTGAGAAGAAGGCTTCGATGGCTGCAGATTTCAGTTTGATCTTGGGAGTGATGAGCAATTTTTGTCTCTGGGTGTTGTGTTCAATCCCAGCGATTATCCTGGGGATCATTGCGCTTAGAAACATTAAGCGTGATCCGGCGGAATTATCTGGCAGGAGAAGAGCAATCGCAGGTATCGCTACTGCTTGCACGGGTCTGATCGTGCCGCCTTTTCTTTATATGGGGATTTCACCAAACCCATTCCATTCTCATCCAGATGCGAATCGAGCTAGATGTATTTTGCAATTGCAAACCATGGAGAAGCTGATGATCTCCTATGGGAATTTGAATAGCATGTCTCCCGGGGATCCGGCAGATCCATCTCTACTGGTTGAAGATGAATACATAAGCTCTTTACCGGTTTGTCCCAAAGGAGGTGTCTACATATACTCGGGAAAAATACCGACGGGCGAGGTCGGAAAAAAGCCGTTTGTTCAATGTGATATTAAAGATCACTTTTTTGATCACTGATCAGGAGAAGATCATCCAGAGCAAAGCCATGAGTGAGGAGCCTTCATGGTAGCGCTCCAGAGAACAATTATCATGACCCATCAAATTTGTTATTTCTCGCCGATCAATGCTATGGTCTCACGATGTTAGAATTCAGCGATGCTCCCTATCAGTTTTTTCCGGCCAAGCCAAGCCGGGCGGTGCAGCGTATATGTGAGCAAACGAATAAACATTTTTTCCTGTCAGGCCCGAATCACCGTATCAAACACTTGGAGATATCAGGTGGCGCCGGTTTACAGGAGCTGGTGGCCAGTGGCGCGCGAATTTTAT
>JAADHD010000332.1 GCA_013152075.1 Verrucomicrobiota bacterium
CCCCAGCGTTCGCCGTAGTGAGGCGAGTCGAGCAGCTGATCGACCATTTTTTCATACCAGTTCGCGTCTTTGCTGTTACGCCATTTCTTCCATTCATCGAGGCTGGGGTGCATTCCTGCCAGATCGACGTAGGCGCGGCGAATGAGAGTGTTACGATTGGCTTCGCTAGAAAAATCCAGTCCCTTTTCTTTCAGTTTGGGGAGAATGAATTCGTCAATCGACTTGGATCCTGGCTTAGCTTTGGGGGTCTGGAAGGCCCAGTGTTTGCGGTCTTCAGTGGAAACCAGCGAGTCTTCGGCAGTGGTCGCTTCATCAGGAGCGATGTCGATTTCGGGCGCACCGGCAGTGATCCAGTCACGCAGGATTTGTGTTTCTGAATTGGGTGGGCGTTTGATAAAATATTTCAACAGCAGCTTCCTGGGCGGACAGGCTTGACTTTCGATGCGTTGAATCATCAGGCTGGCGTTCGGTTTTCCTGCGATCAGGGCTGGTCCACTTTTGCCGCCTTTCAACATTGCCGCAGGAGTTCGCAGATCGAGCCCGCCCTGTTGCAAACGAGGGCCATGACAAACGGTGCACCTTAACAATACGATGGGCAGCACATCGTGTTGGGTGAGTTTTTTTTCCGCGATCTTCGGTGGATTCTGAAAACGTGCGCCGCTCTCAATCCAATGGCGGATCGTTTCGACTTGTTCATGTGAAAGCTTGTCGCCCTTCTTGGGCATCTCGCCTTTGTGGGTCAGCTCGTAGATGAGGCTGTGCTCGGGTTCGCCGACTTTGAATATGGGGCCATCTTCGCCGCCGCGCATGAACGACTCCGGAGTGGAAAGATCGAGTTCGCCTTTTCGTTTGTCCGGGTTGTGACAGTCAGAGCAGTGCTGGTTTAAAATCGGAGCGATGGAGGTTTCGAAAAACAGGTCTTTCTCCGCAGCAATAGAGACTGCTGGAAAAAACAGCAGCGCAGTGAACAGACAGAAGACAAATCGAGGGGCGATGAACAGCAGAGGGCGCATGGGGAAAACATAATTTAACGCCAAAAACCTTGCCCTGTCTAATCGCAATCGGAGGAAGCGGGTAGCTTACAAATACTGTTCATTGGCGTTTGTTATCGTGAAATACCGGAAAAACGGTATCGAATCAGCATTGTGATTCCATTTTGAATACTTAATACTTTGAGCATGAAGTTCCTGATTTTACCTCTGTTTCTGGTTTTTGGATTGGTTGTTCCTGCAACTTATTGTGAAACCGTTAAGGATCGCGAGGGGGCGATTCGCGCTGACAAAGCCAAGATGGAAAATAACGCTCGCTGGATTTACAGTGACATCGACAAGGGATTTGCCGAGGCGAAAAAAAGCGGCAAACCGTTGATGGTGGTTCTACGCTGTGTTCCCTGCCTCGCCTGTATGGGAATTGATACTCAGGTGCTCATAGAGAATGCCGAACTGACTCCGCTGTTGGATCAGTTTGTGCTGGTTCGAGTGATCAATGCCAATGCTCTAAATATGTCACGCTTTCAATTTGATTACGATCTCTCGTTCACCACGATGTTCTTTAATGGCGACGGAACCGTTTACGGTCGTTACGGGTCGTGGGCTCATCAAAAGGATTCACAGAACAAGGCGACCACGAGTTTCAAGCATGCTCTGGAAGGTGCGTTAAAAATTCACCGGAGCTATCCGGGTAATAAACAACTGTTGGCGGGCAAACAGGGCAAGCCGAGCCGCTTCAAGACGCCGGTCGACATGCCGCGACTTCAAGGGAAGTATCGTCTAGGCTTGGATTGGGAGAACAAGGTGACAAAAAGTTGTGTGCATTGTCACATGATCGGTGATTCGATCAGGCATTCCTATCGGGATAGCAAAAAATCAATTCCCGACAAATGGATTTATTCCTATCCGCCTCCGGATGTCATTGGTATTAAAATGTCAGACGAGAAACTCGGCAAAGTCGAGGCGCTTACCGCCGGTTCTCCGGCTGCGGCGGCGGGTTTGAAAACGGGTGATGAAATTGTTGCTGTCTCCGGACAGCAGCTGATTTCCACTGCCGACTTTTCCTGGGTGCTTCACAATGGTCCTGATTCCGGAATATTGCCGGTCACCGTGAACAGGGATGGTGAAAGAATGGCAATCAAGATCGACCTGCCGGATCGTTGGCGTGGTCGGTCGGATATATCTGATCGAGTAGGAACCTGGCCGATGCGTGCGATGGCTTTTGGGGGAATGTATCTGGGCGAGCTGTCTGACGAAGAAAGAAAATTGCATAAGCTAGCTCCCGGTTCACTGGCATTATTGGCCAAGCACGTCGGCCAATACGGAACGCATGCCGCTGCCAAAAGGGAGGGATTCAAAAAGGGCGACATCATCATTGAAATCGACGGCAGCACGAAAAATTTCACCGAAAGCGAGCTGATCGGAGACTTGATTCAAAATCACAAGCCCGGACAGAAAGTTCCAGTTACGATATTGAGAAAGGGTGTCAGGAAAAAGCTGACGATTCCTGTTCAGTGATTTATTCATCCTATTTCTTTCGTGCTTTTCGAGTATTTCGTGGTTACTCCCTCTTTCTACGGCGATCTCTGGGTTAAGGGTGGCTAAAATTCGGCGTATTTGTTTGCGCTTGCGGCCACTGGTCTCGGAGACCATAGTTTCGGTCCCCCTGTTAATCAGAGAATTCCGGCAATCGTCTGGTGATTTTTCTTATCCCCCTTTCTTATGAAACACTTGAATCAATCAACCGCTGTTTGTACAGCACTCGTTTTCACTTTCTTGTCATCTCCACTCCTGAAGGCTGAGGACTGGCCCACTTACCTCCGCTCCAACGATCGTGCCGGGGTTACTGAGGAGCAGCTGTCTTTGCCGCTTTCGCCACAGTGGACTTTATCGCCAGCCGAAAAACCGACGCAGGCCTGGCCCGGTCCAAAAAACCGCGTGCTCGAAGGAAAAAAACTTCGCCGTCGCAATACCTTCGATGATGCTTTTCATGTAGCTGTAGTGGGCAAAAAACTCTATTACGGCTCATCAGTGGACCACGCCCTGCGCTGCGTGGATCTCGAAACGGGCAAACAACAATGGGCCTTTTTCGCTGAAGCCGCTATCCGACTGGCGCCGACCGTTTACGACGGAAAGGTGTTTGTGGGATCCGATGACGGTTATGTTTACTGCCTCAAGGCTGCTGATGGTTCGCTGGTTTGGAAAATGCGACCGGGACCTTCGGATGAGCGCATTCTCGGACGGCAACAATTGATTTCCCGTTGGCCGGTGCGCACCGGTGTGTCAGTGATGCCGGATAAAGAACACGGGGCGGTTGCCTATTTTGGTGCCGGTGTTTTCCCGCATGAGCTGATCTATCTCTATGCGGTGCGAGCCTCGGACGCCAAGGTCTTGTGGAAGCTGGACAATATCAGCCAAGCTCGGGCGGGTCGGAATGATCTTTCGCCGCAGGGTTACATGCTGACCAATGAGGACATACTGGTCATTCCGTCGGGCCGCACTTTGCCGGGAGTCTTTGATCGCAAAACCGGGGATTTTAAATTCAAGGGCAATCACAGCTGGCGCAATGCTGCTGGCGGTGTCGTGGGGGGCACCCAGGCATTAC
>JAADHD010000384.1 GCA_013152075.1 Verrucomicrobiota bacterium
CCATTCTTGGAACGGTTGACCGCTTTGGACCAAACAAACAGCGGATTCTTTTCCCCACCAGTCTCTGCTTTCAGAATCTGCATCACCCAATTTTTCAACACTTCTGAATCCAGATTGGGATAATCGGCGGACTCAAAATTCTCGAAAACCTGCTCTCCACCCGTCGCTGGGGATTGATCAATCACCTGCTGCCCGGCCATAAGATACTCTACCAGCAAACGCGCAGAATCTTCTTTGGACTTATTCGGCAGATCAAAAACCTTTGTCACCTGCCGGTCCCCTTGCCGATGCAATTGCCGGGCGGCCTCCGCAGCTTTCGCTATTTTTCCATGAGGATCCAAAAATCCTGCCTGCCTTCTCGAACTCTGCACCATGCCGCACAAGGCATAATAATCAGCTGTAGAGATCGCGTCGAATTTATGATCATGACAACGAGCACAACCAAGAGTCAGCCCGAGGAAGGTTTTGCCGAACACGTCAATCTGATTATCCATACGGTCCGATTCATCCGCAAGCACATCTGTCGGAGCGTGCACCGTCTCATTCAAAAACCAGAACCCGGTAGCGAGAATCGATTCGTTGGTTTGAGTTTCAGGATGGCGACGTGGGTGCTCCAGTAAATCGCCGGCAAAATGCTCAGTGAGGAACTGGTCATAGGGAAGGTCTTCGTTGAAAGCTCTAATCAAATAATCCCGATAGCGCCAGGCATCTGCAATAGGGTAATCAAATTCATGTCCCGCAGTTTCTGCAAAACGAGCCATGTCCATCCAATGCCGGGCCCATCGCTCACCGAAATGCGGCGAAGCCAACAAATGATCCACAACCGCCTGTTGCACCAAGATAGGCTGCGGGTGTTTTTCCCGGCTAAGTCGAAAACTTTCTATTTCTTCCGGACTCGGCGGCAAGCCGATCAGATCAAAATACACTCGCCGCAACCAAATCGACGGATCGGCCTCCTCCGCAGGCAGAAGCGACTTTTCCTCCAAGTCGGCAAGAATGAATCGATCAATCGCTTCATTCGACCAGCTTGCATTTTTCACCGCAGGCAATTCCGGCAATGTGATCGGCTGCCAACTCCAGTGAGATGCCCGACGTTTCTCGATATCAAAACCCTCCACTTCGATCACCGCAGAATCAGCTGAGCGCATCGGGGCCTCTTCCTCAGGCCACGGAGCCCCCATCGCTACCCATTTTTTAAAATCGGCAACCACCGCATCGGCCAGCTTACTTTTGGGCGGCATTTGCAAATCGGCATTGTCATAGATGATCGTTTCAATCAATAAACTCTTATCAGGAACACCCGGTTTGATGGAAGCCCCCGAATCGCCTCCCTTCAGAATCCGGCTGCGGTGATCGAGCATCAAACCTGCTTTCAGTTTTTTAGCATCCACACTGTGACAACGATAACATTTATCAGCCAGCACCGGACGGATCTTGTTTTCAAAAAACTCCAAGCCTGCTCGACCAGGCGTATCTGCAGCACTCAACACCGGGATCAATCCAAGCAACTGAGCTAGGAAAAGCGAAAAACTGGTCAACACGGTTTTCATTTTATTCAATTTCAACAAGCTCAAGATAAGAGCAAAGCCCGACAGAACCACATCGATTTAGACATTAACTGATACTATTTTCTCGTATTAACGATAAATTGAGCCAACAATTAGCTTAAATTCTATTATTATTAGAAGTTTTTGTGCTATCTCCTTCAGAATCCGTCTCAAACAGAACCTCCCATGGCTCGCCCCAAACTCGAACTTGTACCCACCGGCGCATCCCGGGCCCTGATCTACAAATTTGATCGTGATCTGTGGCCGGTGTATCACTATCATCCCGAGATAGATATCCTGCTCATCCTCAAAAATCATGGGGAGTTTATTTCCGGTGACTACATCGGACGCTTAGAGCCTGGAACCCTGATCATGAACGGGCCTAACATCCCTCATGCGCTGCACACAAGCGAAGCAGAAGAACGAGAATGGGATCGTCCCGCTGTGGCCGTTATTCAATTTTCTCGAAAGTCACTGGGAGAAGACCTGCTCGCCAAAGTTGAAATGCAGGAAATCCACCACTTCCTCGAAGACGCGCGCAATGGTTTCGAATTTTTTGGGAAGACCCGAATCGCCGCGAAAAAAATCATGCTATCCATGGCCGACCTGAGTGAACTGGAACGCGTTATCGAGCTTTTCAAACTCCTGCACTTACTGGCAAAATCCCCTGAACGCCAAGAGATGGCCAGCGCAGCCTATTCCCCCTCGCTGCGCGATCGGGATATCAATCGTATTGATACGATCATTCGCTATTTACAGGCGCATAAATCCGAAACCATCACCCTCGAACAAGTCGCCGCAGTGGTTCACATGAGTCCGAAATCATTTTGTCGTTTCTTCAAAACCAATACCGGCAAAACTCTTATTCAATACGTCAATGAACTCCGCATTGGTGAAGCCTGCGAAAAACTCATGCAGACCGATCAGGCCATTATCGAAATTGCCTTCGACGTTGGGTTTAACAATCTCTCAAACTTTAACCGCCGCTTCAAGGCTCTCAAAAATCGCTCCCCAAGAGAATTCAGAAAATTGGCGCGCCACAATCCTGATTTCCAGGATCTCCCCCTTCCTGCACAGAAAACATTTGCTTGAATCCTTTGATTCTAGACTTTCCATTTTCACAAACATCACCGAAGCTAGGCTCCATCAATATGAAAACCCTGCCTATTTACTTACTGATTTCAGGCCTGTCATTGACGACCAGCCTTAGCTTGCCCGCCGCTGACCCTGCTCCGGCAAAAAAAGCCACTCCTCCAGCCACCGCCGAGACTAAAACAAAGACGCCAGACAAAACAAAACCGGCGGCTAAAAAATCTTCTCCGACACCCCCCAAATCAGCACCGACTACCCACACACTCAAAAAAGGACCGCTTGAAATTAAAGTCGAACTCTCTGGGATTTTTGATGCCGTTAAAAGCACGCCTATATCCCTGGCTCCGAAAAGATGGAGTGCCATGTCTGTAATCACAGCCGTGCCTCACGGTGCGACTGTCAAAAAAGGCGACGTCATCATCCAACTCGATACGAAAAAATTGGAGAAGGCCGTCCGTAATGCTGAATTGGCTCAACCGCTTTCAGACTTAGGTCTCAAATTAGCCGAACTGGAATTGATCGAGCTGGAAAAATCTACGCCGTTGAATCTCGCCAGTTCTCGCCGTGCCAAACAGCAGGCTGAAGAAAACCTGACTTACTATGAAAAAACTGATAAAGCGCAAAATGAAAAATCAGCCAAGGAAAATTTAAAACAATCCACTCAGTATCTGTCCTATGTGAAAGAAGAACTGGATCAGTTACAGAAAATGTACGCAGCGGATGACCTGACCGAAGAAACAGAGGAGATCATCGTGACTCGTGCAAAAAACAGCGTTGCAGGCGCTCAATTCCGACGGGACTCCATTAAACTTTCAACCGCCCGCACCCTGGACACCACCTTGCCAAGAAAACATCAATCCCTTAAAGAGCAGGTCAAGACCTCGGCAATCGCCTGGGAAAAATCATCCAAAACTCTTCCGCAAGCCCTTAAGCGAAAACACCTCGAAATT
>JAADHD010000402.1 GCA_013152075.1 Verrucomicrobiota bacterium
AGGGTTGTTGTGGAGCCTTTTTTTCCGGCACCTTGACTATTTGCACCGCCTTTGACAATGACAAAACCGGTAGGCACGTTTGCGCCTTGAACGGGTGGCACGATGGGGATGGCAAGTGTTTTTACTTTGCCTGTTTTTTCCACCGGAATCTCCTGCAAATCCTGTTCATGCGAGCGATCCGGATGCATGGGTAATAGCGCGAGAGCTGCTCGTGCATTATCGGGACGGTTATCCATATCGCGGTTGATCAACCACATCACCCACTGGCAAATCGAAGGTGCCAGATCGGGGCGGAGTTTTTCCAATGGAGTTACCCGGTGCTCCAAATGGCTTTTCATAACTTCGGAGGGATTCTCTCCGTCATAAGGATATTCTCCGCACAGTGAGAAATAATAGACGCAGCCCATGGCGTAAAGGTCTGTTCTCTCATCTAGCTCCTGGCGCTCGAACTGCTCGGGCGCCATGAATAAAATCGATCCCATTACCGTGCCGTCTTGATTCGATGTTTGAACTGAAGGCGTTGCACTGAACTTTGATAAACCGTAATCCAATAACTTCGTATGAAAGCGACCACTGGGTTGCCAGACCACCATCACATTGGTGGGTTTCAGATCGCGGTGGATCAAGTTGATTGAGTGCGCAGCAATCAGGGCTTCCATAGTTTGGATGGCCATGGCGACAAAATCCTCCTGGGTAAGGACTCCGCGATGAACGGTGTCGTACAAGGTTTCCCCTTCCAATAATTCCATCACCACGTAACCACCTTGATCATCTATGCCGACATCAAATACGGTGACGATGTTGGGGTGATTCAGGGTGGACAAAGTTTGCGCTTCCGACAGCAGGTTTCGTGCCGCGGTGTCCACCTCATCTTTGGTCGCGTTTTTTGGATCTAGGATTCGTTTGATTGCGACATCCCTTTTCAAGAAAGTATCAAAACCTTTAAAAACAAGCCCGGCTCCACCTTTGCCTATTTGCTTCCCAATTGTGTATCGCGATTCCATTTGTCTGATTGTTTCGAGCGAGCCTTCACGGCTTCCCTCCTGCATCACCCCTACAATGCAGTGCATACGAGTTCAAATTTATTCAGCGCTCATAGCGTAAGAGCGTCAAGATGTCTTGACCTCGTGTGGTGTAGGATTTCAGATGCAGGCGCGGAAGGGTGATTAACGAACTACTGTAGTCTGTCGAGTAACTGGCGGATCATGTCGATATTCACGCCGGCGGGCTCATTGTCGATCATCCATTGAAGGTCTTCGATGGCCCCATCACGGTCATCGGCCTGGAAGCGGACCCGTGAGCGTTCAAAGCGTTCGGGAGCGCGATCGGGATCGATGGCCAGCAGAAGGTTCAGGTAGGGTAGGGCTTTGGTCGAGTCTTTCTCATTTAGCTCAAGTCCGATAAGATTGTTGAGCATGCGCATGATGATTTGCCGTTTGGGAGAGGCTTCGAGAGCGCGCTCATCGAGAACCTGGCCTGAAGTTCCTCTAACGAGGTCCGCGGCATCTGCTTTCGAAATAGCTTTGCCTGCTTGAAAAGTGTCAAACATTTGAAGCTCATTTTTTGAAGGCCGATAGCCGACTACAAAGTGACCGGGCAGAGAGATGCCATAAACATGGGGAATGTCGAGTAAACGGGCGAGCTCAATAAATACCACGGAGAGGGTGATAGGGATGCCTTCACGATCATCAAGAACTTCGTTGAGGTAGCTGTTGGATCGGTGGTAATATTCGCCACGGCTACCGTGAAAGCCGTTCTCTTGAAATAAAAACTTCCCAAGTCGCGCGACTTTTTCGAGATCGGAAAATTCTTCAGAAAGGGTTTGTTGCGCAGAGGCAGCAAGGCGGTCGAATTCCAACAGGTAGCCATCAATATCAAGCTCCGCATTGTCTAATTTTGCAATCAATAGTCCAGCTTCGAGTAAATTGATCTTGTTTTCGTCGTTGCTGAGAATTTTCAGGATACGCTGTTGGATGTCAGTTTCGTGAAGCATTACGGTTAAGTGTCTGAGTTTGAGCGCCCGGGCCTCGAGTTCCTCTGCCTTTTTGGTTAATAATTTTTTACTGGGCATCACATGGGAAGCCAGTGCTGCGGCAATTTTGCGTTGGTCGCCGCCATTGCGGGAATAACCGTTGATTTGCTTGGAGAGTTTAGTCATTAGTTCTTTCGGAACAGGCTTTTCTGAAAGGTCGGCCCCAATGTGAAAGCCTTTGAAGTGAGCAACTGGTTTTCGAAAACGGCAGAGGCCGGCCTGCCCGGCACGGAAAGTGTCATCCTCGACTTCCATCACTATTTGCCCGTTCACATAACAGATGATTTTATTGTCTGTGATTCGAGCTCGGATTTGGTTCCATTCGCCAGGGCGGTAGGCGTCAGTTTTGACTTGTTTGAGGATTTTCCACGAATAGATGTCGGGACCCTCGAAGCGGGTTAGTCTGATCTGGCCATTGCTGGGGTAGAAGCCGTAATGAACTTCATCGCCATCGGAAGCGAAGGCCAGTCCGGCAGCGCCACTTTCATCGTCGAGTTTAACTTTGACCGCTATGTCATAGGGAGGTTTGGGTACTGAGAGTTCTGATAAACACAGCGTCCTGCCACCGAATCCACCGCCATAAGCGTCGACGGTGATCACTCCAGCATGTTGTTTCCATTCGCCTCCCATGATAGGTTGCCATTGGTTGGGATCCAAATTACCAATGGTCAGCCAGCTTTTTATCGGGACCGGATTGGGTTTATCAATCATCGATTTCAAGATGTTGACAGGAGTGGCAAAACCGAGGTTAGGAGTGACCAGTGATTTAATGGTGACGATACCCAGGACTTTGCCATCGAGATCAACAATAGGTCCTCCGCTGTTTCCCATTTCGATGGGAATAGCTACTTGAATCATGGGGAAGTCCGGAACGCCTCCTTCAATGGTAAAGTCTTCTTCTAGTTTGCGGATGGCTGAAACCACGCCGTTCACCACGCTGAATTGTAGACCGCGGGGATTACCAAAAGCTACGATGGCCTGCCCTTGTTTGATCTCGTCAGAATCGCCCATATCCAGAGCTTGAAGTTTTTCTTTGGCGTCAATTTTGATAATGGCGATATCGGCCCGACGGTCCCAGGCGTGAATTGCGGTTGCGTCGTAAGTCGTTCCATCGTGCAACTCAACCTGAATCGGGCGACCATCTCCGATCACATGAAGATTGGTGGCGATCAGGCCGTCAGGAGAAATGATGAAGCCGGTGCCGGTGCCACGCACTGTTCCTTCGCGACTGGAGTGGGTGATGGTAACCAATGCGGGCTGAGATTTTTTTGTCAGCTTTTCAATGCGTCCCTTTTCAAATACAAGTCCATTGGATTTGATGACGACCGGCGGGGCTTGGGGCGTGAATGGGTTGGTCGATTCCGAGGCGTCTTGAGCAGAAGCGAACGGGAGGAGTAAACAAACCGCACACACATTGAGGGGCAGGTGATTTATTCGGATTCCATTACAATTCATTTGAACAAGGGGATTGGCTTATGAAAGCTAATCGGATTCTTAGAAAAATGAAAGAGCGTAATTTGCCCTGAATATGTCAACCGAGCGAGGGGAATGA
>JAADHD010000091.1 GCA_013152075.1 Verrucomicrobiota bacterium
AAATAGGATCAAGAGACTCAAGCCCACCACCAGCGGCGGCAAAACAATCGGAATGTCCAGGAAGGCATCAATCAACGCTTTGCCGCGAAAATCGTAACGAGACAAAAGGTACCCGATCGGCAAAGCCACGATCACTGACAAAATTGCCGTCACGGTGCAGGTAAACAAGGTCAGCTTTACCGAACTCTGGATATACTCATCCCCCAGAATTTCCTTGAATTCCTTCCAGCCCACGTTGCTGACTGAATAAAAAACATCCGCCAGCAGCATGCCGCCCAGCAGGAGCAAATACATGATGGCAATGCCGATCATTGCCGAAAAAAACGGAAGATCGGAGCGAACTCTAATGGGTGAAGGGTCCGCCACGATTTTACTTTTCTTTTTTATCCCCGGCTTTGTCCAGCTCCCAACGGAATCCATGTTTCATGAATTTTTCTTTTCCCTTTGCCGACACAACCTCATTAAAAAAACGTTCGAGCAAATAACGATGCTGTGAGTTTTTGGCCACGGCGTAAGGTTGTTCCGCGATGGCGTTGGGTCGATCGATGCCGATAATTTCATAATCATCGACCGTCGACTGGGAAGCCATCGCATTACTCTTATAAACGATCACCGCATCCAGCGACCCCGTCTTGACCTGATTGACCAAAAAGTCACCCGTCGGTGAATCCATTTTGATGTTTCCCGAGTCCACCACCTCTTTATAAAGATTCTCTTTTTCCAATAGATATTTAGTCAAAAAACCCAAAGCCGATTTTTCCGCATGCGCAAATCCCAGCCTTAATCCCTCCTTCGACAAATCAGTAAGCTCTTTCACTCCCTTCGGATTTCCCTTCTCAGTAAGGATCACCATTTCATTGGCTGATACCAAAGTCGATTCGAGAAATCGATCCTGAACCATTTCCATAAATTTCACATCACAGGAAAAATAGGCGTCGGGCTTTTCTCCCGCTTTCATCTGCGAAACCAAAATCCCGCATCCGTTGAACACCGGAGTGATCGTCACCCCTTCACGCTTTTCAAAAGCCTTGATCGTATCCTGAATCGCCGGTCGCAGCATCGCTCCACTGAACAATAAAATATTCGGCTTGAGTGCCCAGGCATCCCCTTCGACCACGTCAAAACCCTCTTTCTTAAAAACCGGCAAGCCCTTGTCTTTCGCTGTCAGATAACGGCAGAACCTCAACGCTTCCGTCGCTTGTTTTGAAGCCGTCAACACCCCGATAGTCACATCTTTTTTCTCTGCATCAAATTCCGGCACATTGACAAAATCAACCTCATCGTATTGCGCTGCAATCGTATCCCAGACAATCACCACATCCACCGTGCCCAGTTTAAGCGCATTCGCCAGCTCGTTGACCGTCGGCAACAAAACCGTCGGCTTCACCTCATCCCAGACTCCATGTTTGCTAAGGATTTTTTTGGTGAATTTCCCTACCGATGCCGCATCCGGATTAGCAAAGCCAACTTTCAGGCCATCACGCTTCAAATCATCCAAGGACTTCAAGCCTTTTGGATTCCCTTTTGGAACACCCAATCCCGCGCGCATGAAAGCTACCGGCATCGTTTCCGCAATCTGACCCTTTCCTTTGGCTATATCGGTATAACTCGAATCCGCCGCGAGATAAACATCCCCCGTTCCCACCGCCACATTGCTCAACAGAGTTCCCGACCCTCCATACTGCAACTGAACTTGAACCCCATACTCCTCCTCATATTTTTTAGCGATTTCAGAAACCGGCGCTTTGATACCCGCCGCACAAAACATGACCAAAGGCTTTTTCGAATTACCGTCGCCACCACAGCCCGTCAAGAACACAGCGACCAGAGTCAAAACGACAAATGGGATCGGCTGAAAATTTAAATACGAACGAAATCTTATAAAACAGACTGACATCATAACTTGGCGCACACTTTGCAATCGGGGTTTCGGGAAATTTTCACTTTCCGCAATTTCATCGCGGCAGTGTCAAAATAGATCAGACGATGCAAGTTTACGCCTGACAGCCCTGCAATCAACTTAATCCCTTCCATTGCGCCTATATTCGCGATCAACGCCGACACCGCTCCGATCACTGGAAATCGGCGTTTCCAATGAGCTGGCACTTCCGGATACAAACAAGCCAAACAGGGGGTTTCACCCGGAACAATCGGTATCACCTGGCCCTCCATGTTATACATGGCGCAATCAATCAAAGGCTTCTGCTGGGCCACACACTCGCGATTCATCAAAAATCGCTCTTCAAACAAAGGCGCCGCATCAAATACGATGTCCGCCCGTGCCACCAATTCCGCCGCATTGCCTTCGCTGAAATTTTCCGCCACCGTCTCAACTTCGACATGAGGATTAAATGTTCTCAGCGTTTCCGCCGCAGCCGCAACCCTGGATTTCCCCAGATGATCATGCCTCATCAAAATTTGACGGTTCAAATCGTCCGGCCTTAGCTCTCCTCCATGAACCAATATCAATTTACCGATCCCCGCCGCAGCCAATGACAATGCCAACGGTCCACCCAAACCTCCAATCCTCGAAACCAGCGCCGTAGTATTGCGCAACTTCGCCTGCCCTTCCTCACCCATCCCGGGCACGTCGAGTTGCCACTCGTAGATCTCCCGATCACGCTCCGATAATCCTTTCCCACTCTCGCTATCCTCCATAGTATTATCGAAGGAGTCAGAATTCCTAATTCCTAATTGCCTTCGTTCAGTTTTGCTCCGGCTGTCTCGGCTGCGCCTCGGCTCCTAATTCATTCTTCTACCCTCCAGCAATAGGTGTCATCAGCATCAATTCCCTCACCCCTGACAATTCCAAATTATCCTTGTCTCCAGTTGCCTGCTCTCCATCCAGTGCAGCTAATAAAGTGGATCGAATCCTGCCCTCATCATCAAACACTAATTCGCTGAATTTTTCACCGTGACTCTCGGCCAGATTTTTCAGAACACTGCCAAGAGTTTCCCCTCCACTCAATTCCACCGAGTCCTCAGACACACCCGCCACCGACGCCAGCTGGCCGGTATAATCAACCGTCAGTTTCATGCGCTTTCTTGCTCCCCCGGCTTCTCTTGATCGCCCCCTTGCATCCGACCACCATCCAGATGCATTGACGTCTTCGCCGCCGCCCGCGCGCGATCATCATGAGTCACCATGATCACTGCACCACCGTCATCAGCAAAATCCGCCAGATGCTGCAAAATGATTTCTGAGTTTTCCGGATCGAGATTTCCGGTTGGCTCATCGGCCAGTATTAACTCAGGCTCACGCAGCAAGGCCCGGGCAAGCGCCACCCGTTGCTGCTCACCGATACTCAGCTTTGACGGCACATGATGCAGGCGATGACCAATATTAAATTTATCCAGCAATTCGCGAGCTCGATCTTCCAGTGAAACTTTCTCTCCCGCCAATTCGCCGATCAAAACATTATCCAATACATCGAGATAAGGGATCAGGTGAAATTGTTGAAAAACAAAACCCACATGCTCACCGCGAAAAGCCGCTCGTCCTTCGGCCTTGAGAGCATAAGGATTTTCACCAGCAATTTCGAGTAGCCCCTCATCAGGTGACAGCAGCGCGCCGGTCATCAGCAGCAACGTCGATTTTCCACATCCGCTTGGACCGTGCAAAGCAACAAAATCACCGGCCTTCACTTCAAATGAAACATCGTTCACCGCATGAACCTCTCCCTCAGACGTCACAAACCTCTTGTGCAGGCCCTCGGCTTTTACTGCTATTTGAGTTGAATCAGTCATGGCGCAAAACATCAGCTGGGTCTTTCTGGGCCGCCATCAAAGAGGGCAACCAGGCGGACACCGCCGCCAGTATCGGAGCCGCTAACAGCGCCACGATCCATTCACTTCCGGAAACCACTTCACTCATCGCGACGCCTTGAAAAAAGCGCTCTTTCACAAAAGGGTAAATAAGCGCAAAATCCACTACTCCGGCAATTGCCCCTAGCAATCCCGCCAGAACGGCTCGCGAAAGAAAAGCGGATAAAATGATGCCTGCACTCACCCCAATCGCCCGCAACACACCAATTTCCGTCACCCGCTCCCGCACATTCATCAAGGCCAGCATGGCAATCCAGACCATCGCAAACAACAAAACTATCGGCAGTAATATGCCGGCAAACTTTTCCCGCTCCTTGCTCATCTGTACACGATTCGCCTTGGCGGCAGCAATTTGTTTCTTGGCTGTCTCCTTTGCTTTGTTTCTCGACTCGGCTCTCGCCAAAGCGGTGCTTCCCGTTTCGGTGATCTGGGTATCCGGCAATATCTGCATCAACTCTGCGCGTATTTCCCCCAGCCGATCCAGAGTTGCGCAGTTGCATTCCAATGCCTGGATCGCATTGATCCGTCCTATTTTACCCAGCAATTCCTGACACTCAGTGAGGTTCATCCAAATCGTGATGTCATCTTTCGTTCCCCGTTCCGGATGCGTCTTGCCGACTTTGAACTTCTTGCCTTTGAAGGTCACTTCATCGCCAGCCTTGATCTCCAGACTACGGTGAAGCTCGTAACCGATAACGAGCTCCCCTTTTTTAACCGGATCAATCAAAGGCGATTTCGGATCCCGGTGGGCCAGTGGCACTTCCCCCCGCACGCCGATCAAAATAACCGTGCGTTTTTTCTCCGGCCATTCCAGTTTCTGCGTCAGGCTCGGCAACAAATGGTTCACCGTCACGATCTTTGAATTCGCCAGAGTCGTCGCGTACTCCTCCGGCATCGTCTTGGATGCATACCCCTGATCATAAACTTCGCTCATGTCCTGATCCTTAGGGAAGATGTAGATATTAAAACCCAGCCCCTTCATCGTTTTACGGATGTCATCCTCAAGCTTCTTCATCTGCGCCTGAGTATCGGCCTCCATCTTCGCGATGATCTTGTCCGAATTCAGATCATACGAACGCATGGCCGCCAGAGTCGCCAGCACACAGGTGACCGCCAAGCTCACTCCCGCCAGAGTGAGAAAAAAGTTCATCTTGCGGTGAAAAATTTCCCGCGTCACCAATCTGCTCAACTTCATATCAGTCAGCGTTCTTTTTGAGCAATACCGTTCCGGCGCCAATCACCACAATCACTACCAAAGCAATCATGACTAACGGCATCAGGGGCAATCCCCCCTTTTCTTCGGAAGCCGCATCAACCGGATCACCTTCGGCTACGTTCGAAGCCGAGTCACTCGCCACAGCGGGTGTTGAATCCGCGCTTTCTGAAGCCGCGGCGGCGGCGGCGGCATGACTGCCCTTGCTGCCCTTGTTATTCGCACCCACCAGAGCCGCCGTGCCTTCAAGCGGCGGCAGCATTTTATCGATGATCACCTGACTGCCCTCCATTGCAGCGTCCCAGTTCATCGACATCAATAAATCGATGCCGGGATTCTGGTCTTTCACTTCACAGGAACAAGCCCCGGTCAGATAAGCCGAATGCTCAACGACGTTATCGTAATTCAGCCCTAGGCCGATCAAAGGTTCCAGGATCCTCCCTCTGCCAAATACAGGGAATGCCATTGGCTCACTGGAGTATTCACCGAGATCGTCCTCCAGATTCAGCAGCATCTGAAGAAAAACTTCTTCCGCCAAGTCGATACGTGAAACCCGCATTACCGAAAAGGCTATCTTCAACGGAACATCCGACTGCAAAATATTCGCTTCATCCCCAGGACGAACTTGTTGTAATTTTTCCGTATCGTCTTTCCCTATAACCCCATCAGGCAAAACCAAATTTTCAGTCGCTTTGGCCGCATGTTCAATCAGCGCTTTTTCCGCAACGTCATCCTTTTTGGGATCACCACTTTCAACCAACAACCAAATTGCCGATTCCCCAGTCAAAATTCGTTTGATCAATTCCTGGCGCAGCGGTGACTTGACCACCTTATTGGCGTTCTCAACCGTGGCAGCGCCACTCCAGATCGGTTTGGTCAAAAATCCACGCATTTTGCCCGGATAAAAAAGATCCATTCGCGCCGCAGAGCTGTTGTTTTCACCTTCGGCATCTATTTTAATGGTGATGTTTGCAGGAAAGTCTTCATCCATCGCCGAATCCCGCAATACTTTGAGCGCCGCTTCTTCCTCCGGCTTGAGCCCGCCCTGCGCAGGCACACAGATCAATTCGTAGGGATCTGAAGGCCAGCGTTCAAGCGCATAGCGAAATACCGGCACCTGACAGGCCAGCAAAACACTGCCGCCAGCAACGATTGAGAATAGAGCAATAGCTAACAGCCACTTGGTAGCAGCAGACGAATGGGGAATTTTTCTTAGAATGAGCACAGTCCCTTAATCTGGCACCCCACAGAGGGAAGTTCAAGCGCGCTTTCCACAGAGCCCCTTCCGTAACAAATTCCCGCCTGCCCGCACTTTCCGAACACACACTACCCTACGCAGGTGACACCTTCCGCTCTGGAAACAAAACAAACACCCCCTCTGCCGAAGCATCGCAAACTCCACGTTCGGTGATCAGCTTGGTAACCAATCTCGCCGGGGTCACATCGAACGCAAAATTGGCAGTCGGCGTTCCTTCAGGCACAATTCGAAATTCATGAGGATCACTTTGCCCCTCCTTCAATCCTTCCATTCTTATTACCTCGTCCCCACTCCGTTCCTCAATCGGTATTCCTTTTACCCCATCCGCGATCTCCCAGTCAAAGGTTGAAGACGGCAACGCGACATAAAACGGCAC
>JAADHD010000229.1:0-966 GCA_013152075.1 Verrucomicrobiota bacterium
GACTACCTGCGCATCCTCTACGCCGCGATTGGCACCCCTCATGACCCGAAAACCGGAGCCGCCCTGATCCGTCACACCCCTCACGACATCGTCGAAACACTCTGCGCCCTAGCTGAAAAAACCCGGCTCATCATTCTCGCTCCAGTTGATATCCCTCCGGATTCCGAAAGTCGCAGCAGCTTGATTCTTAATTTGCAGAAACAGGGTTTTGTCCGCATTCGGATCGATGGCCAGATTATAGAAATCGATGAAGCCGCCAAACCCCTGAAAAAAACCAAGGCCAAATCTCTCGAAATTGTCATCGATCGTCTGATTATCCGCCCCGACGTCCGGACCCGCCTGGCCGACTCCGTTGAGACCGCTCTGCGCTGGAGCATGCAAAACCGCCTACTTGCGCTGACTCAGCCCAGCTCGGACGATCCGGAATTACTGCACACTTTCACCACCACCTATACCAATCCGGCAACAGGTTTCACCCTCGGCGAACTCACGCCCAGACACTTTTCCTTCAACTCCCATCTTGGCGCCTGCCCAACCTGTCATGGACTGGGCACTCAACTCCACTGTGATCCTGCTCTGTTGGTTCCCGACCCGGACAAATCCCTCAACGAAGGCGCCGTCAGAACCTGGTGGGCTCGAAATAAAAAACTGCGCGCTACCCAGGATCGCCAAATCATGGCGGTCGCCGCCCACTACGAAGCCGATCCCGATGCGCCTTTCACAAGCCTGGATGAGAAATTCAAAACCGCGCTGTTTGAAGGCACCGGTGACGTCCCCATTAAAAGCGGATTAAAAAGCGGCAAACGCTCGATCACCAAACCCTACGAAGGACTCGTTCATCAAGCCGCCCGACTATGGGAAAGTAGCGACAGCCAGTTCACCAAACGCAATGTCCGGCGTTTTATGAATACCCTTCCCTGTCCAAAATGTCAGGGACGTCGTCTCAAGGCTTCCATACTCGCCATC
>JAADHD010000229.1:994-6976 GCA_013152075.1 Verrucomicrobiota bacterium
CAGTTCATCGCTTTGTCCATCGAAGACGCGCTCGCCTGGCTCAAGCAAGTCACTCTGACTGAAGGCCAGCAAACTTACGCCACCGACATCCTCGAAGAAATCCGCAAACGCCTGCGTTTTCTAAATGAAGTCGGATTGGCTTATCTTACTCTCGATCGCTCCAGCAGTTCCTTGTCCGGCGGGGAAGCGCAACGTATTCGGCTCGCCACTCAACTCGGTGCCGGACTCAGCGGCGTGCTTTACGTCCTTGACGAACCCTCCATCGGCCTTCACCAATCCGACAACGACCGCTTGCTCGACACCCTGAGAACTCTGCGTGATCTCGACAATACAGTCATCGTTGTCGAACACGATGAAGACACTATCCGCGCCGCCGACTACGTACTCGATCTGGGACCCGGCGCAGGAACAGAAGGCGGAGTCCTTCTTGCCCAGGGCACACCAGAGGAAATCACCAAACACCCTGACTCGATAACCGGACAATATTTATCTGGCAGCAGAAGCATCCCCTTGCCGAAACCGGTGAAAAATCTCGCCGCCCTGTTTCAAAAAAGCGGAGCTTCTCTCCAGATTATCGGCGCTAATGAACACAATTTAAAACACATCGACGCTCACTTTCCTCTGGGTTATTTCACCTGCGTCACCGGCGTTTCCGGTAGCGGCAAGTCCACTCTGATCGATGACATTCTGCGCCGTGTGGTGGCGCGCAAATTGTATCAGTCAAAAGACATGCCCGGCGCCCACCTTTCAATCGAAGGCCTAGAGCAAATTGACAAGATGATCGTCGTCGATCAATCGCCCATCGGTCGCAGCCCGCGCTCCAACCCGGCAACTTACAGTGGACTGTTTGATCCAATCCGTGATTTGTTCACCAAACTGCCCGCTTCGCGTGCTCGCGGTTACAAGGGAGGACGCTTCAGTTTTAATGTGTCTGGCGGACGTTGTGAAAACTGTCAGGGCGATGGTGCGATCAAAATCGACATGCACTTCATGTCTGATGTTTATGTCACTTGCGAAGCGTGTCAGGGCAAACGCTACAACCGGGAGACTCTCGATATCGCCTATCGCGGAAAAAACATTGCTGAAGTTCTCGAAATGACCATTGCCGAGAGCTACGATTTTTTCCAAAACATCCCCGCCATCGAAAAGAAACTGCGGGCACTCAGAGACGTCGGACTGGGTTATATAACTCTTGGCCAGCCCGCTACCACCTTGTCCGGAGGTGAGGCCCAACGCATCAAACTGGCCGCCGAATTGTCTAAAACAGGAACCGGAAAAACCCTCTACCTGCTCGATGAACCCACCACCGGCCTTCATTTCGCCGATATTGAAATTTTGCTAGAGGTATTCTACCGCCTGCGGGAACCGGGCAATACCCTGATTGTCATCGAGCACAATCTCGATATCATCAAATGTGCCGACTGGGTCATCGATCTCGGCCCCGGCGGCGGTGAGCACGGTGGAGAAATCGTTGCGACAGGTAGCCCTCAGGACATTGCCGCAAATCCCGCCAGCCTCACTGGCCAATACCTGAAAAAGCACCTTCATCGAAATGATTAAAAACGCAATCCAGGCCGGAATCGACGAAGTCATTCCTGCATATTTCAGAGCAGGCTCGATTCTGGATTGTTCATATATTGCTGTCATTTTTGCCTTCAAATAGCGAACTCCCGCTGACTCGGCTACGCTTTGGCTCTATTGTCCATTGTCAATTAATCCCCCCTGTTGACAACTGCGTATTCCCCGCTTAAATCACCATCAACATGAGCGACGAACATTCCTCAAATGACGATTCAGACGGCGGCGTTTCGCTGCTGGGCAATTCTCTGGCCATCATTGTGCCCCTGCTGATGATATTGATGCTGGCTGTCACCGGCATCGCATTTGTGGGAAACATCGAAAAAAGCAAAAAACCTGAGGAGACCAGTGCTAATTCAACCGGGTCTGCTCCTGCTCCTGCTGCAACTCCCGCCGCTACTGGCAGTAAGAACGCCGCTCCTGATGGAGTCGATCCTGCTGCTTTTGCCGCAGGAAAAACTTCATTCGCGCTTTGTGCCGCCTGCCATGGCATGGATGGCAAAGGTATGAAAATCGGGACTGCTTTGATGGCTCCCAGCTTAATAGGGTCTGAAATTGTCCTCGGTGATCCTGATAAATTTTCTTTAGTGATCCTGAAAGGGCTCAAAAAAGAAACCGCTGACTTTATGGGTGTCATGGCCCCTCTCGGAGCATCTCTCGATGACAAACAGCTGGCCGGTGTGATGACTTACGTGCGTAACTCTTTTGGCAATAGTGCGCCTGCCATCACTGTGGAAACAACTAAAAAAGCACGCGAACGCTTTGCCGATATCACCATGGAAACGGATCCCGGCGGCGTCAGTCGACTCCAGCTCGACAAAGTTCTCGACGCTCACAAATAAGAAGCTTTGCTTAGCTCCTTTGCCTGGCTTTTTTCGCCGCCCGGCGATTTTATTATTCGAAACCGGATGATTTCCGGCCTGATTTGATACGGCCGGCCTGATTTGATACGGCCCCAATCGGAATCGGCATTTTTATGCCACTCTGATCGAACGCCCGAGCTCAAATAGAATCAAAGACTTGGACAATCGCTGCTGCGGCTTGATACCGTTTCAAAAATTGCCCGTCTTTTATCTATCTGAACTCAACTTATCCACATTTCACCGATGTCCACAACCACAGCACCTCCCGCCGAAGCCGAAGCAGAAATTACCGGCTCTGATAAAGAAACCATTGAAGAACTCAAAGCCGCCTATGCTGAGATGCGCGAAGAACTCGGTCAGGTTATTGTGGGCCAACATGAAGTCATCGAGCAATTGCTGATTTCGATCTTCTGCCGCTCCCACGCCCTTCTGGTCGGAGTTCCCGGCCTGGCCAAAACCCTTCTTGTCTCAACGGTGGCAGAAGTTCTCGACCTTTCGTTCAAACGAGTCCAGTTCACTCCCGACCTGATGCCGGCCGACATCACCGGCACCGAGGTTCTCGAAGAGGACCACACGACGGGAAAACGCATCTTCCGCTTTGTGCATGGGCCGATTTTTGCCAATATGATCCTGGCGGACGAAATCAATCGAACCCCGCCAAAAACCCAAGCATCCCTGCTGGAAGCCATGCAGGAGCACCACGTCACCATCGGTGATGAAACCTATCCGCTGCCTGAACCTTTCTTTGTATTGGCGACCCAGAACCCGATCGAGCAAGAAGGCACCTTTCCACTGCCAGAAGCCCAACTCGACCGATTCATGTTCAACATCCGGGTTGGCTATCCGAGCAAGCAGGAAGAACAAGACATTATCAAAAGAGTCTCCGGAACCTATAAAGCCAATATCCAAAAGAAACTTGATGGAGCAAAGGTACTGCGCCTTCAGGATGTAGTTCGTAGAGTTCCCGCCGCCGACCATGTGGTGGCCTATGCTGCCCAACTCGTCCGTTCGACTCGGCCGAAGGAGGCAGACGCCCCGGACTTTGTAAAAGAAATGGTCGGTTGGGGAGCCGGTCCACGTGCGGGCATATACCTGATCGTTGGAGCCAAAGCCCGGGCCGTTCTCGAGGGGCGTTATCACGCCACCACGGAAGATGTGCGAGCCGTTGCCCTACCGGTTCTTAGGCACCGAGTCCTGACCACCTTTAATGCGGAAGCCGCCGGAGTCACTTCCGACGACATCGTAAAAATGCTGATCGACCACATTCAGTCACCTGACGATCTCAACATCTAATCTCCCCACCTACAGCCTACAGTCTTCTTCCAATGGCCACCAATCTGAATCAGCTTCCCAGCATGAAACTCCTGCCTCAGGAGATCATTACCACCTTGGGGCGTTTGGAGTTTCTGGCCAAAAAGAAAAAAATTGGCGCAATATCAGGACGCCACGCCAGTCCGCACAAGGGATTTTCGGTGGAGTTCGCCGAGCACCGGCAGTACGTTGCAGGTGACGACCTCAGGGATTTAGACTGGCGAGCTTACGGCAAGAGTGACCGTTATTACATCAAGCAATACATCGAAGAGACCAACATGCGCGTCACCCTGCTGGTCGACGCGTCCGGCTCGATGAAATATACCGGGGAAAACGATGAGGAAACAGGCGACCCTCCGCTATCCAAGTTTGAATACGCCCGTCAGTTAGCCGCTGCTTTTGCCTATCTTTTTGTTCGCCAGGGAGACGGAGTCGGCTTGGTCACCTTTGACGACAAGATAAAAAAATATATACGCGCCGCATCCAAGCCCAGTCAGGTCAGGATGATACTCGATGAACTACATACTACGGAGCCAGGATCGGATACAGAAGCCGCCAAAACCTTTCATGAAATCGCTGACCGCATCCACTCTCGCGGCCTGGTAGTTATTTTTAGCGACCTGTTCGACGATCCCGAAAAAATCATCGAAGCCCTTCATCATTTTCGTTTCAAAAACCACGAGATTCTCGTATTCCACATCATGAGCGATGAGGAATTGTCCTTTCCCTTCAGAAAATTTGAAACTTTCAAATGTCTGGAAAACGACAGTTTAAGTCTCCAGATCGACCCCCAATCGATCCGCGCACAATACCTTGACCGGATTCAGGAATTCCTGAAAACCATCGAACTAGGATGCGGAAAAATGGAAGCCGACTACATCCCGGTCAATACGCGGAAATCCATTTCCGACACCCTGCTCACTTACTTCACTTCACGATAACATTTAACTTTTTTCACCCTTGCTCTTTCTCAATCTGGCACTGCTAACTGGTCTGATCGGTATTTCGGTACCGATCGTAATCCATTTACTCAACCGTCGCACCAGTCGAGTGATCGAATGGGGAGCCATGGATTTCATTTTCCAGTCGCTGATTATCCGCAACCGGCGCATCCAACTTGAAGAAGCCCTGCTGATGGGAGCTCGCTGTCTTCTGATCGGACTCCTGGCCCTCGCGCTAGCGCGTCCCTTCGTTCCGCCTGGCTCTGCCATCCCCTGGTTAGTAGTGCTCCCCCTCATGTTGCTTGCCATCGTCGGCCTCGGAGTGGCCACGGTACTGCAAAACGAACGCAAGTGGCGCATTTGGATTTTTTCAGTTTCAGCCGGCATCCTTATTCTCTGTGGTTTGCTGATCTTGTTTGAGAAATACCTCGACCTCAACCGTTTCGGCGGAGGCGGCAGGCAGGACATCGTGATCATCATCGATGGATCGACCTCAATGAGCATGGAATTTGATGGAGTCTCGAATTTCCAACGTGCGGTGGATGAAGCCCGGGAAGTGATCAAACGCGCCCCACGTGGCCACGCTTTCAGTATCATCGTAGGCGGCCCCTCTCCCTCAGCCAAAATCCTCGACCCAACAACCGACCGGGCCGAGCTGAATGCCGTGCTTGATGACGTCCGCCCCCTGGACGGCTCCATGGCCGCCTATCATTCGCTGACACTCGCCTCGCTAAGCCTCGAACACGGCGACAATCCGTCCAAGCAGATCCTCTTCCTCACCGACGGGCAGAATGTGGGGTGGGAAGTGGGTCAAAACGGAAGATGGAACTTCCTGCGCGATGCTTTTCACAATCTAACTTCCGAACCAAGAATCATCCTCCGCCAATTACCCCTGCCTACACACATTCGCAATATCGCGATCACCGACATCTCATTATCCAGAGACATAGTCGGCATAGATCGTTCGGTAACGATATCCGTTTCTGTCGAAAATACCGGCAACGAATCTATCACCCCAGCTGCTCTGGAGCTCAATATTGACGGCAAAAAATACACCGATAATTCTCTTGGGCAAATCGCTCCAGACGCCACTGCAACCGTCACTTTCGACCATCGTTTTAAACACGCAGGAGCCCACTCCCTGAAAGCAGCGCTCACCGTCGATGACGAAATAGTTCAGGACAATGTTCGTCACCATGCTCTGAATGTAGCCGACAGTCTTGGGGTCTTATTAGTGGACGGACGCACAGATGGCCGGTTTCTGGAACGGGCCGCCTCTTTTGCCGCCC
>JAADHD010000439.1 GCA_013152075.1 Verrucomicrobiota bacterium
CTGCGACTCGGCCAGATCGACTGCGTGAGTGATGACTCCGCCGCTACCAAACAGTGCGGCAAAGGTAAAGCTGATCAAAGCCCGGCGACCGACACCCTTCAGGGTATGGCGATGCTGGTGGTGCCCGAGCTCGTGCCCGAGAACAAAGGCCAGAGCAGAGGGGCTTGTCATTTTTTTTAAGAGGCCCCGTGTCACAATGACGCCTCCGCCAGGCACGGCGAATGCATTAGGCTCGTCATCCGGCATATATTGCAGTTGATAGGGAAGCTTCCGGAGTCCGGGTTGCTCGATGAGTTTTGCGAAGATGAGTTTAGCCTTATCGAATTCGGGCGGGGTGGAGTCTTTGTCGACTACGATTGGCGTGTGAAAAATAAGGCCTTCAGTTTCATCACTGATACGCATGGCAGTGAAATCGGCGATGAAGCCGAGAATAAAATATAGCGTCGCTAATGCGAAACTAACGAGGGCGAGGTTTTTAAAGCGGTCGCGCCACCGCTCGGATCCGCTGGAGTTATCAGCTGTTTTTTCCAGTTTCTTGGCGACAAATTTCATTCGTCGGTCTGCTGAAAGCGCACCGCCGTAGCGTAAGCCAGGACTTCCGAGCAACCGATTGCTTTGCCTTTACCATTCGAAATGGTCGACGTCATGATGCGGCAGTTCACAAACATATCAGCCTCCGGGCAGGCTTCTTTCATACGCAAAATGGCTTCGCGTCGTCCACGGTCGATCACAGAAGAGTAGCTTTTCATTTCTCCGCCAAAAATATTCCGGATCCCGGAAAGCCAGCGTTTGAAGCGGTCAACAGAGATAACAACGGAGCCGACGGCCAATTCAGCCGATACGACTGGCGGCATGCCTGACAGGTCTTTTCCAGTGCTTGCAGGAATGTGAGTCCAGTTGTCCTCGCGTTCTTTGATGCTCTTATAGTGGTTTTTTTCAATGGACCGGCCAATGAAGTAAGTGGCAAACAGAATTAGAAATGGAGAAGCGTAGATGATCACCACTATTAGAGTGATGATAAATGAGTCCTGGGAATGTGGTTGGGGTTCCATGATGACTCCTTATCCGAAACGAACGGCGGTTCCGTAAGCCAGCATTTCTGCAGCACCCTGGGAAACCGAAGTAGTGGTGAAGCGAATATTGATGATCGCATCCGCGCCTAATTCCTGCGCTTGTTCCACCATGCGATCACTGGCCTGTTGGCGAGCTTCTTTCATCAGCTCGGTGTAACCTTTCAATTCCCCGCCGACAATATTTTTGAGGCCGGCCATGAGGTCGCGGCCTACATGTTTTGCGCGGATAGTGCTGCCTTGCACCAAGCCGTAGTGCTCTATGATGTTTTTTCCGGGGATGGATTCGATATTGGTAAGAATCATTGTTTGAGAAATTTAGATAGTTGTTAGTGCCGAGTTTATTTTCACGACGTCACAAACTAATAACATCTCCAGCGTCGAATGGGAAACTAAAATCATAAGATATGACTGGGTGTTGCTTGCTTTCCCAGGTTGATTAAATTTATACAATTAAGGGGTGGCTTTAGTTGCAAAATATACGCCGAGCTGATTGATTTAGTCTATGCATCGCCTCCCAATCCCCTCGCTTCTGTTGCTGCTAATGTCAGCAAGCATCGCTCTGGCTCAACATGACCCTCAGCGCAACGCGACTCAGGCGATAGCTGTCGGTGATATTAAAAAAGCTGAGAAAGAGCTGAAAAAAGCAAACGAAGCCGACCCCGAAACGATGTTTGTGCGTATGATGTTGTCATTGAAGCAAGGGGATATCGATGCAGCGGTCAAACATGCTCAGGCTGCGCTCGACTCGCGAATGCCCTTCGCGCGACTGGTGGTGGGGCCGCGTGATTTGCTTGCTCCGCTTTATAAAACGGCAGACTGGGAAAAATGGCAATCGGAATTTGGCGGCAAGCAGCTCAAACTTTTACACGGACCAATGGTGGGTGCGGTGACTCATTCCGGGGCATCGTTCTGGGTGCGAACGGCAGAGGCGGCAGAGGTGGAGATTAGGGTTTTTCAACGTGTGCCATGGGAGTTTCCGGAAGCAGCAAGAGCCCAAGTAGAGAAGGAGACGGGAATCGCTCTTAAGGGGCCATCGGAGATCCTGCTACACCAAGGGCCGTCAAGAATAGTAGATGCCAGCGCGCAATCGGATTTCACCGCAGTCGTAAAGGTCACCGGCCTCAAACCAGCGACCACCTATGACTATGAAGTGCTGATTGATGGCGAGGCGCTTGTCACCGACAGAAAACAATTCACCACTTATCCCGAGCGAGGAAAGCCGGGAAAATTCTCCGTCGCTTTCGGCGGCGGTGCCGGTTACGTGCCAAAATGGGAGCGGATGTGGAATACGATTGGCACCTTTGATCCCGCGGCACTGCTGATGCTCGGTGACAATGTTTATATTGATCAGCCAGAACATTTGCTCACCCAGCAGTATTGTTATTATCGACGCCAGGCGCGCACGGAATGGCGCCGACTGGTCGCATCGACATCGATGGCAATGTGATCGAGGCCTACACAGTTCAGGCGAGCAAATTGAAGTAACAAGGGGTGGCATTGCCTGATTCAATGGCGGAGCGACGGGGGCGCAAAGCAATCGTGAGGTGATGGGGGAATTATATTTCAACATGCGTTGAAATCGCTCATTTTAGTGAAATTTATTGAAATTTTTCATTATTTGCTATATTTTCAACATGCGTTGAAATATTAGATAATGAAAACTGGATCAGAACTAGGACTGGAAGCCCGCGAGCAGCTGGTGGAAACCTTACAAAAAGTGCCTGGCTTTCGTTTCCTTAACAAACAAGGGGTTGGCCGAGAAAAGGGATTCCCGTCTGCTCCTGAATATGCTTTGGATTTTCCTGTTAAGGAAAAGGATGGCACTTCGTGGCAACTCAAGGCAGAGGTTAAATCCGTTGGGCACCCAAAGCAGGTTCGTGAGTCAATTTTCTGGTTGAATCGTAATTTGAACAAACCCGGCACTGCAGAAAACGTTTACCCCATTTTCATTGCGCCCTATATTTCATCCCAAGCCGCTAAAATTTGTGTGGAAGAGGAAATTGGTTACCTCGATTTGTCCGGAAACTGTCATTTGTCATTTGGAGGAATTTATATCCATGTCGATGGTCAAGAGAACAAATTTAAGAACAAACGAGGCTTGCGATCACTATACTCGCCAAAGGCGGAGCGTGTGTTGCGGGTAATGTTAAGCAACCCGCTCCATCGATGGAAGGTGGAGGAAATAGCTGAGGAAGCTGAAGTGAGTTTGGGGACGGTTAGTAATATCCGAAAACTTCTTGCCGATCAAGAGTGGCTAGATAAGGGCAAGGAAGGGTTTCGTTTAACTGATCCTGAGAATGTATTGAAGAACTGGTGGGATCACTACGAACCTGGCCGTAGTAAAATGTTGCAATACTATTCGATAGCTGGAGAAATTGAAATCGGCAGTGCTCTACAAAGGCTTAAAGTCCAGCGGTGGGCGTTTACGGGGTTGAATGCGGCTGGTCGCTACGCCTTTATGGTACCATCTGAAATCGTGTCTC
>JAADHD010000465.1 GCA_013152075.1 Verrucomicrobiota bacterium
GCCATGGTGTTCGCCGTATACATGCCACCGCAGGAACCCGCACCCGGAATCGCCACTTCGCTGACCTCTTCCAACTCTTCATTCGAAATCACACCGGCCGACTCCTGGCCAACCGCTTCATAAACCGAAACGATGTCCACATCCTTGTTGTTCAAACAACCGGGCTTGATCGTGCCGCCATATACAAATACCGAAGGACGGTTCAAACGTGCCAACGCAATCAAACAACCTGGCATATTTTTATCACACCCCCCGATCGCCACGATGCCGTCCATGCCCTCACCCGCCGCTACGGTTTCAATCGAATCGGCAATCACTTCACGCGATACCAACGAATACTTCATGCCCTCCGTCCCCATCGAGATACCGTCCGACACGGTGATAGTATTAAAAATCACCGCTTTGCCACCCGCTGCATCCACCCCTTTTGCCGACTCATCCGCAAGTTTGTTGATGTGCATGTTGCATGGTGTCACCATGCTCCAAGTCGACGCGATGCCCACCTGAGATTTTTTAAAATCCTCTCGTTTGAAACCCACTGCATACAACATCGCACGACTGCCCGCCCGGGCCGGGCCATCCACCATGGGAGCTGAAAACTGACGGCGAGCTTGGGTGATCGCTTTTTTGCGTGTGGTCTTTTTCTTTGCTGAAGCTCTCATAGAGTAAATAGTAATAACGGTTACTCGTTTATAGTTTGTTGCCCCTCCCTCCCCGTCAAGCGATCAGTGCTTTTTTCACACGAGACGAACAAGGGCAAAATACGCTGACTTTGATTAGGAAAGCTCTTGCGAATCACCTAAATGCATCCCAATTTAGCCCCCTCATGGCCAAGCACAAAATACTCGTCGCCGATTCGATTTCAGAGAAAGGAATCGATGATCTCAAGAACGATCCGGATATCGATGTCGATGTAAAATTCGGACTCAGTGAAGATGAACTCGTCGCCTGTGCTGCGGAGTACTCCGGCATCATCGTGCGTAGTGCCACCAAGATCACCGAACGCGTCATCGAAGCCGCCACCAATCTGAAAGCGGTCGGTCGCGCCGGAGTGGGCGTAGATAACATCGACATCCCAGCGGCCACCAAACATGGCGTGATCGTCATGAACACACCCGCCGGCAATACTATCTCAACTGCGGAACACGCTTTCAGCCTGATGACTTCCATGGCTCGGACGATCCCCCAGGCCCACGCCAGCGTAGTCGCGGGCAGATGGGATCGCAAAAAATATGAAGGTGTCGAGCTTTATAAAAAGACTCTTGCCGTCCTCGGCATGGGCCGAATTGGCAGTGAGTTCGCCAAACGCGCGCTAGCTTTCGGCATGCGTGTCGTCGCTTACGACCCCTACCTCGCCGCCAGTCAGGCCAAAATTTTACGAGTGGAATTGTGTGAAACGATTGATGAAGCCATCGCGCAAGCGGATTTCATCACCATGCACATGCCCAAAAATGATGAAACCCATCACATGATCAATGCGGAACGCATCGCTCTGATGAAACCCGGTGTCCGTATCGTCAACTGTGCACGTGGAGGCTTGATCGACGAAGTTGCCCTGCACGCAGGCATTGAAAGCGGTCAGGTGGCAGGAGCTGCCCTCGATGTTTATGAAACCGAGCCTCCAGCCGAGGATAATCCCCTGCTGAAAAATGAAAACGTGGTACTCACGCCCCATCTGGGTGCCTCGACCCAGGAAGCACAGGAAAATGTTGGCATAGAGATCGCCCACACGGTGCGCGATGCGGTGCTCAACGGCACCGTCGTCAACTCGATCAATACGCCGAACATCGATGAGAAAACCATCGAAGAAATCGGACCTTATTTGAACCTGGCCGAAGTTCTCGGCAAACTCATTTCCCACATCGCTCCCCAACAACCGGATTTTTTCCGGATCAACTACTGCGGAAAAGTCAGCGATGTCGACACTACCCTCATCACCCGCTCTGCCTTGAAAGGTTTTCTGCAGACCAGCTCAGGCGAAGCAGTAGTCAATACGCTCAACGCACCAAGCTTCGCCGAAAACCGTGGAATCCGGGTGACCGAATCACGAATCCCCGCTCCATGTGAATTCACCGATTTGATCGAAGTCGAAACCGGTAACGACAGTGAAACCACAACAGTAGCGGGAACTTTCTTCGGCAATCAGCCGCGAATCGTTAAAATCCGGGATCGCTCGGTCGAAGCCACTCCTGAAGGTCATCTGCTGATGCTCGAAAATCTCGACTCCCCCGGTGTGGTCGGTCATGTCGGAAAAACTCTCGGTGAACATGAAGTCAACATCGCCAGCATGTCACTCAGCCGAAACAAGATAGGTGGACGTGCGCTCAGTGTGCTCAATCTGGATTCCGCGCCCAGTGACAAACTACTCGCCGACCTGGAAGCCCACGAAGGCATCCATGAGGCCAAGGCCATCTCGTTGTAGAAAGCGAGGGAGGGAATCATTTCCCCATCAAATTTGAGCACGACTGTGCTCAAATCGTCTGCCACCCAAGATTAGGCAAGCTTGGAATCGCCCCCGTTTCCTGTTTTATTGGCCCAAAACCCTATTTTCACTAGAATTACTATAATTTCTATAAAAACTCTTTACATTTTTATAGAAATTATGTAAATTACAAACCCTTCGCTTTTGAAGGCTTCATTTAAATACGAATCCTCTTCTTGCCATGATTGATAAAACTCATTTTAGAATCTCCTCTTCCGCCACCCAAAAACTGGATGACCTCAGCGCAGAGGCACTGCCCGCCACTCCTGCTCCAGAAGTAGCTGGTGAGCGACTAAGTGATGTCGAAAAGCGTCTCGCCCTGTTTGAAGAGCTGCTCTTTGACTGCGCGATGACCCTGAAAGACAAGGTCGCCGATCGTCTGGATCAACTGGAAGACCTGTGCCACCACGAAACAGCCCTGTTGCGTCAAGAGTATCAACAGGACGATCAGGACCGCAAAAAGGAGCTGAATCTCCTTACCTTGAAAATTTCCGAAGCGATTGACCGGATCGCTGCTGAAAAAAATCGTCAGTCAGATGATGATATTTCGGTTCAAAAGAAAAATGATCGCCTACCTAACCTGAACGATCTCCCATCAAGTAGTCGGCCTAGCCAGAATTGATTTCAAGTGCGCGTTGCGTATTTGCTCCACGCGTGGTTGAGTTCCCCAGACCCGTATGGAATACCATTCCACTTCCTCTAATCAATCCCCCGCCGGATTCGTCCTCAGTGACCTCTGTCCGCTGGTGTTACGCTTCGCCACCGGACTGACAATGCTCTATTTCCAAGCTTGGTATCAGTCTTTTCGAGCCTGGTCCTACGTATGGGACAAACAAAGTTGGAGCCTTGTGGATCAATTTGAAGAATTAGGATTCGGCATGCCGGGAATCTTCGCCACTACCTTGATAGCCCTTTGCGCCATACTGTCTGTTGGTCTGATCACCGGTATCTACACCCGTATTTGTGCTTTTCTCATGCTCTCACTGGTCACCTTCATCCTCATCGTTCCAGTAGAATTATCCGGTAGCCTCAATGTGCAAGCGTTGTTGCTCTATGCCGGGTGTAGATAC
>JAADHD010000109.1 GCA_013152075.1 Verrucomicrobiota bacterium
AAAAAGGCGATGCATGGGTCCGGTAAGAAGAAATAGTATTTCTTTATTATATAATCATTTAGGGTTAAGGCAAGAGGGGAGACAGACAAATTAAAGGAAGGTTTTGACTTGACAGAATTTAGAAAAGCATTAATATCACAGGCGTTATCTAAAAAATCACTCGATATTACCAAGTTGGGGCTGTGGCGCAGCTGGGAGCGTGCTTGAATGGCATTCAAGAGGTCGCGGGTTCGATCCCCGCCAGCTCCACTTTATTTTATAAGGGGTTACGGTTTTTACCGTAGCCCCTTTTTAGTGGACTGTAGCTAAATTGTAGCCAATCAAAATCTCTTAAGCCTGTATAGAAAATTTTGACCTCCCCGGCAGCTTTTTCCATCGTAACTTTTTACCTCAAATGATCCACATGGCTTTGACGGAAAAAACTTGAATTAATGGTTGACATATCGTTATATTCCGATATGTTTGTGTTTAAGGAGAGTGAGAATGCCTACTGTAAAGACAAACAAAAAGCCAAAGCTCATTGAGCTTGAATCTTTAGGACGAGCCGCAGAATGTCTCAAGACGCTTGCTCACCCACATCGGTTGCGGATGGTACAGATGTTACTCCAAGGCCGCTACACGGTCGGTGAACTTGCTGAAGCTTGCGAGATTCCAAGTCACATGGCTTCAGAACACCTTCGATTGATGCAGCATTGTAGTTTGCTTTCAAGCCAGCGGGATGGGAGGCGAAACTATTACGAGGTTGCAGAGCCTCATTTAGAAAGCATAATGGACTGTATTCAGAATCGGTTTGGGTAGGCTTTTTTTTGATTAAATATATCGTTAAATTGCGATTATACGATATAAAGGAGGAAACAATGGCTAAAAATATTTCAAGAATCACCCCGGAAGAGTTGGAGAATTTGAGAAAAAGTGGACAACCTATAGAGTTGATTGATGTTCGCTCACCGGCAGAGTATCGCGAGTGCCATGCATCGCCCGCTCGAAATTTTCCGCTCGATTCACTGGACCCACACGCGATCATGGAGTCCAGAAAAGGTTCCCGTGAAACCCCGCTCTACATTATTTGTCAATCAGGAAACCGTGCGCAAAAGGCGTGTGAGAAGTTTGACACTATGGGTTACACTCAAATAGTGAATGTAGAAGGAGGCACACATGCTTGGCAAGAGGCTGGATTGCCAGTAGTTCGAGGTAAAAAGATTTTATCGCTCGAACGACAAGTCCGAATAGCTGCTGGAACCCTTGTGCTCATTGGAGCGGTGCTGGGCTGGATCATTCATCCTGTTTTCATTGGTATCTCAGCCTTTGTAGGTGCGGGACTTGTATTTTCTGGAATCACCGATAGTTGCGCAATGGGAATGATACTGGCGAAAATGCCATGGAATCAAATATCACAGGAATGTGAAAACGGCCAATGCTCGGACTGACCTGATGAAAATATCAGAAAACCCAGAATGAAAAAGAAAAATTAATGGGAGCAAAACAATGTTTCTTCAACGCTATTACCTGGAATGTTTGTCGCATGCATCTTATATGGTGGCTGATGAGAAAACTAAAGTGGCCGCTGTAATTGACCCAAGACGAGACATCGACATTTACGTCGAGGACGCTCGTGAACACGGGTTTAAAATCAAACATGTAATTCTGACCCATTTCCACGCCGATTTTATTGCCGGACATATCGAGCTTCGGGACAGAGTGGGTGCCCGCATTTACCTTGGAGCGCGTGCCAACGCAGAGTTTGATTTTGAACCGCTTGGCGACGGGAGCGTTATTGAGCTTGGGGACATTCGACTGGAATCAATGGAAACACCTGGTCACACGCCAGAAGGAATTACGTTACTCGCTTTTGACAAAACCACAGACCCCAAGAATCCACATGCCATCTTTACCGGCGACACGTTATTCCTCGGTGATGTGGGTCGCCCTGATCTGTTTGCCTCCATCGGGGTAACAGCTCATGAATTAGCGGAAATGCTCTATGACTCGTTACAGAACAAGCTTCTGAAACTACCCGATGAAACCCTCGTCTATCCGGCGCACGGGGCGGGATCGATGTGCGGCAAGGCACTGAGTGACGAGGCGGTATCAACCCTTGGAGAACAGAGACTGTACAATTACGCCCTGCAACCCATGACCAAGGAAGATTTCATTAAAATGGTTGCAGTGGATCAACCGGAAGCCCCTGCATACTTTGGCTATGACGCTACTTTAAATCAGCAGGAACGTGCAAATCTTGACGAATTGATGAAGGAATCGATGAAAGCCCTCAATCTCAATACGGTTCTTTCTCTTCAAAAATCCGGAGCTCAGCTTGTTGACGTTCGCGAGGCCGCCGATTTTGCGGGTGCACATTTTCGCGATTCGCTGAACATCGGCATCGACGGGAGGTTCGCCACTTGGGCCGGTACCCTTTTAAATAAGGATGTTTCTATTATCATCGTTGCAGAAGCCAATCGAGTTGAGGAAGCCGTCATGCGTCTGGGCCGAATCGGTTTTCACAATGTTAAGGGCTATCTTAAAGATGGAATGGAATCCCTAAAGGATCGCACCGACTTGATTTCAAAAACAAAGCGAATATCCACCGCCGCCATAGATGAACTGGAAGGCGAAATCACGATCATTGATATTCGTAATCAGAATGAATGGGACAGCGGGCATATCGAAGACAGCGTCAACATCCCACTCAATCATTTGGCGGACCGTATCGGGGAAATTCCCGTATCCGGCCATGTGATAGTCCATTGTCAGGGCGGATATCGATCTATGATTGCCGCAAGCCTATTGGAGAAAGAAGGCCGGAGCAACGTTTTCGATCTGGTGGGTGGTTACCAAGCATGGGTTTCATCGAAACGACCTGTCACCGCATCAGTCAAGCATGCTGAGGGTTGAGATGTTCTACGCACTCTGCGTTTTGTTTGGTTCGTTTGTGGGTTTTGCCCTCGGTTTAACAGGTGGTGGTGGCTCCTTATTGGCCGTGCCGCTACTGGTTTATGGTCTGTCAATTGCTCCACGAGAAGCTTTTGGAATTTCTTTGGCGGCGGTGGGAGCAATTGCTTTGATCGGCCTTGTACAACGAATACGAGCTGGGGAAGTAGAACTTGGAACTGGTATTTTATTTGCCATCGCCGGAATGATCGGGGCTCCCGCAGGCATCTGGCTGGCGGGGAAAATCCCTGAAACGGTTTTGTTGATATTATTCGCGGTATTGATGTTGCTCATCGCATGGAAAATGTGGCGGGACGCATCGAAGAAGACGGAGAATACATCCCAACTAGATCCATCAACATGCCAGCGTGAGGAAAGCGGCAAGCTGAAGCTCACGTCTCAATGTGCCCTGCTTCTTACACTTGTGGGCCTGGCGACCGGATTTATTTCGGGAATGTTCGGTGTGGGTGGTGGGGTTGTGATCGTTCCGGCGTTAATAATGTTTAGTGGAATGCCGATTCATCGTGCTGTTGGAACTTCGCTACTAGTAATCGTGATGATTAGTATTTTCGGGGTATTATCTCATTTCGTAGCTGGTCGAGGAATATCAATGGAAGT
>JAADHD010000318.1 GCA_013152075.1 Verrucomicrobiota bacterium
TGCCATAAGGCGTGCGCATCAGAATCGTTGGAAATGATTTACCTTCTTTGGGTAGAAAAATATTAGCTGCTAATTCCGTTCCGTCACTCATCGAAATCATCACATTTTTCTGAAAGGTGAATGTTTCCTCCTGCGAGTAGGCAGATGTAGTCGCACAGAAAATAAGAACCGCCAATACAAAAGCGCGCCATGGATTGAAGAGATATTTCATTTTGTTATCTTATTCAGTTTTTCAAATAAAGGAGCCACTCGCTCGCGCTGGATGTTGACCGTCCGCTCAACATCCTCCTGTAGGAGATAGCCAGCTTTCTGCAATTCTATGCACTTGGCCCTGAGCTTGGTGAGGTAATCATCCAGCGAAGAATAACGCTCTTGAAGGGAAAGTCGTGGATCCCCTTTTTCCTGCCGCTCCTTTTTGGTGAGCGGAAAAGGAATATAAGAGCCCTGCAAAGCGAGCAATTCATTTTCCGCTCCAGCACCCTTTTTCCGCAAACGCCAGCTGGTATAAGTCGCCACCGGAACCGCCACCTCGGGCGGTGACAAACAAGCCACATCGTTGCCGTCAGCATCTGACTTCGGCACCAGCACTCGATAAGATCCCCGTGGAACCGGCGGTTGATTGTCCACGATGCCATCGCTTTGCCAACTGGGGCCAAAATCAAGATAAGACGGTTGCTGGATCACCCCCGGATAACGAATGCCCGGAATGTTGGGAAAGCCGGTCGCGTTTTGTGTCCAGTCTACCAAAGTGCCCTCGCTGATTGTTGGATACACGCTCGGCGGTGCCGGTGGCCCGCCCGCGCTCCAGCGATCCAATGCCAACAACAGGCTACGCAGGTAGGGTTTGAAGTTGCCCGGATTTCCCAGCGTTTGACCATCACCTTGTTTGGGAGGAAACGCACTCGGCCCGTGTTGAGTGCCACCGAAAAAATACAGCCGAACGTTATCCGGGATCACAACGTCCTTTTGCCCCAAAGGATCGGTGTGCACCAGTGAACCACTGCGATTCCAATACTCGGAAGTCGATTGGGTATGCAGAATATAGGGAACGGTACCGCTTTCAAGCGCACGATCGAGAATCCCTTCCTGCTGACTTGAAAGTGGATCGATCTGTTTTCCGTAGGCAAATGGGAAACGATCCGGCGGATAATCATGATGATCATGTTGACCCGCGTGACGAGTCGGTTGGGCGAAGCGGTGATTAAAAGAACCCATGCCCGATCCGGAAACATGGGGGATCAAACCATCGAAAACCTTTTGTTTATTCTCATCCGCATTGAATCCCCAATATAGAAACTCACGTAGAAACCGTCCACTCTGTGAAACCCCGAAACCATGTGCCCGCTGGATCACCGGCTTGCCATCGTAAAGAAGAGGATTGGCCTTACCCGTTCCGTGTTTGAAGGAAGAGATCAAATCGCGCACGGAAGAAAATCCGCTCCCCATCACTAGAGGATCCTGTGCCTCATAAATAAGCTCGTAGATGTGGGCTTTTTTCAAACCCTCCGAATACTCGAGCTCAACTTTGGGCAGTTGATTCGGAAAATCGCTCTCAACCTCACTCACATGCAGTTTCCATTGATCCCTCGGAATGGGAACCCTTGGATGCCCAGCGAGCAAACGATGAGTGAGTGTCGCTGTTTTCAGCCCCTTCTTCGTTGGCCGATACGAGCCGTGATTAGCCCAGTTCACCACTGTTCTGGTGATATCCGAACGCGGAACCATTTCGCAACGCACCCTTCCCGTGATCGGTTTTTCACCATCGCTCGCCATCGGCGGCCACAGACGCAGACGATTGTTTCCCGGCAACAACTCGCCATCCCAACCGCTCCACACAACCGTGAATCCCTGTTTCATCAAAAAGCCATTGCCTGCATGGCTTTTGGAAGAAGGTTCATTTCCCCCGCCACCGTAATTGAAATAACTCAAGAGAGACTTGTTGCCGCGGTTGTTCACTCCATAGAGCAAAGCTCCGTTGCTCTTACTCAAATCCTTCGGCGCGAGAACAAAGAGTTCACATGACAATTCAACCTTCCCTTTTTCATTGCGTGGAGCTTTGTCGAGATCACGTATATTCTTGTTTGCCGGCGAACTCGGATCCAATTCAAAAAACACCCGACCGATGATACGCTCGTAAGCACCCACTTCTCCAAAGACTTTCCCATCCGCAAATACTTCACGCTTTTCTATTTCGAAGTGGACAAGCTCTCCGAACAGCAGACTGGGCAGAAAAATTAAAGTGACAATAAAACTGGATAAGATTTTCATGACGGGGCTTTCGTTTGAGCCGAACATCAGGCAATGATCCTCTTGAGAACATTACCATGCATATCGGTCAAACGAACATCGCGTCCATCATAGCGATAGGTCAAGCCTTCATGATCGATTCCCAGCTACCCTTAGGATATTGCTTTCTCACCCTACCGACTTACCCTTTCTTTTGACTCAAGAAGGGAGGGGTCAACTCCCTGAATGTACAGAACCTTGACGCGTAACGATTCCGTATGTCTGAAAAATTAACCCGGCACGAAATTTTGGCTGCCTTGCAACGCCTTGATGTTTTTCATATTATCTGCTACTGCTAGGCATTTGCTTTTTTACCTCCCTGCCCTTTCGTTATCGAACCGGCATTGGAGGGATTCATTTGCGCAGATTAAAACACGGGACATTTCTGTCGTCAAGCCCGGCGCCCTACGAATCCTGCCATCCTCGAACGGCAATTCCGGAGCCCCTCGGACGAGTGCCCATCCCGCACCACCTAGTATAAATATACCATTTTCACGCCAGAATATCCTTGAGAACATTGCCATGCACATCGGTCAGACGAACATCACGTCCGGCATAGCGATAGGTCAAGTTTTCATGGTCGATACCCAACTGATGCATAACTGTCGCCCACAGATCAAAAACCGTGCTTTTGTTTTCGGTCACATGATAACCAAATTCATCCGTCGCCCCGTAGATTGAGCCACCCTTGATCCCGCCCCCAGCCATCCATACGCTGAAACCATACGGATTGTGATCGCGACCCGTGCTTCCCTGGGAAAAAGGCGTGCGACCAAATTCGGTCGCCCAAACCACGATGGTTTCGTCCAGTAGCCCCCGCGATTTTAAATCCTTCAACAAGCCGGCAATAGGTTGGTCGACCTGTTGAGCCATATTTCCATGACCTTTTTCAAGTCCGCCATGCTGATCCCAGGGATTGGCCGCCTGACCATCTCCTGGAAATTGCGGCAGGCAGGTCAGTTCCACAAAACGCACGCCCTTTTCTACTAAACGGCGCGCCAATAATGCCTGCCGTCCATAAGCCGCCGTCATCGGGTTTTTGGATTCGAGACCGTAAAGTTTTTTGGTCACTCGAGACTCCCCCTTGATATCACACAATTCCGGAATAGCTGATTGCATGCGATAAGCCGTTTCATAATTTTTCACCGCCGCGTCGACCTGGGCATCGTTGCGGGTGGATGTTTTGAAACCTGTATCCAACGTGCGAATGAAGTCCAGCCGCGAACGCTGAATCTCATCCCGTTCCCTTGCCGTGATA
>JAADHD010000030.1 GCA_013152075.1 Verrucomicrobiota bacterium
CCATTGAGGGGTGAAGGAGGTGCTCTACCTATCAGAAAAAATAAATAAATTTATTTACACGCAAGGTATCCAGCAAATCACCTCTACTCAGAAGTGTCCAAGGGTGAGCTGTTCAGCTGTCAATAGAGGGTGAGTGGAACGAGTCGTAACTCGTTGATATATAAAGGAGTGGGCAGGGAAGGATTGACCTCCACTTCGCTTCGTCTGTGCCGTGTGCAGACCTCTGGCCTGTAGGCTTTCAATCGCTTCGCGATCAGGGGCGCTCGAACTGCGTTCTCATCCTTCCGCGCAATCAATTGTTTTGGCCCACAAGGGGCCGAAAAAGTGGGCAGGGAAGGATTCGAACCTTCGAAGGCTGAGCCAGCAGATTTACAGTCTGCCCCGTTTGACCGCTTCGGTACCTACCCGGTTCCTCGAACGTAGCAAGCTACGTGAAATCGTGGAGCGCTTATAAATGCCGCTATAACAGGGTTTTGCAAGGAAAAACTACAGCGGATGAAGCCTTGTCGCCTCTCTTCAATCAAATTTGCCAACAACCCACTCGAAATCACCGGTAGTTTTGCCTACCAATAACGATAAAGAAAACGCCCTACAAAACCGCGCTCCTTATCAGAGCCAACCTCAACATCACTGTCGTCTTCGCCCTGAGAAGCTCTGGTTTTCATCTGATCGGCAAGGGAGCCGCTATTATTATCAGTGGCTGTTGCTTGCGCAGGCATGGCGGATCGAGCGGAGCCGCTATCCTGGTTCCGATAACTCGGTTCCGCATTGCCATCAGCTAGGTTGTCATTGCTGGCAATGGCGGCGGCAGTGGCGGGTTCGGAAGCCTTGGGTGCTGGTTTTGGAGACGGTGGCTTTGGAGACGGTGGTTTTGAAGCCGGCATCGATGACAGCTCAACTTCCTCAGTTACCTCGAGCTCTGCAGCTTGCTGTTTTTTGCGAAACTTCCGCTTAAACCACGATTGTTTTTTGGGTTTCTCTAAATCATCATTACTAGCGACTTCCGTTGTAGGCTTGGACGACTTCTTCGTCACGGGCATTGATTGCTCGATTTCTGCCACTTCCTCAGATGGTTGCTTAGTAAATTTCCTCTTCAACCAGGATTTTTTCTTTGGCTCGGGCACGGCTGATGCCTGGGTCGTGCTTGAGTCCTTTTCCAGCGATTTGGATTTGTCGGCTTTAGGCATGGCGGCAGTAGCCGCTACACTCGGTGCGACCCCACCAGCCACGGATGCGGCGACGATTTCCACCCGTTCTCCAGGGTTGTTGTTGCTGTCTGTCGGGGAGGCTGCGATTTGGTCAAGATATTCCAAACCGGAAATCACCTTGCCAAACACAGTGTATTTACGATCCAATTTGGGCAACTTTACAAGAGCAATATAGAACTGGCTGCCGCTGGATGCTTTATTAGGATTCACAGAATCACCGAGGCGTGCCATGGCGATCGACCCCCGCTCATGCGGCATACCAATTTCTGCCGGAATGGTGTAACCTGCACCTCCAGTGCCCCACAAGTGTCTCTGTGACGCGTCTTTTGTCAGAGGATCCCCAGCCTGCACGATGTAGTTAGGAATAACGCGGTGAAAAGCGATGCCGTGATAAAAACCCTGACTGGCCAGTTTTTTAAAATTGGCGCTGGTCTTGGGGGCATTCGTTTCATCCAACTCGATCACCACTTCCCTCGTTGTGCCATGGATATCGATTCTGAGTGTAACCGTGCTGGTCGTATCAGCAGCCCTTGAGAGCTGTTGTAATGGAGCTGTAAAAAAGGCTACTGCAAACAGGGCCAAAACCATTAACCGCGATACTTGGTGCAAAGATGTGTACGTATTCATAAGGAATTGTGTGAAGTATTTATGCTCGAAAATCGAGGGTCAGTTTAGCGTTTCCTGCCGCAGAGACAAGCCGCCATTAAGCCAATTTCCATCATTCGAGTTCTCGCCGGACGTATTATTCCGTATTTAGTTCCCCTGAGGCGGAAAACCGCTTGCCAATTACGGAAAAATCCTTGTCTCCGCAACCCGCCTGGGTACTTTTGAACATCACATTCGCAGTGGTGGACAGGGCTGGCAGATCGAGGTTCTGGCTTTTGGCTAGATCGAGGGCGAACTGCGCATCTTTGAACATGTTATCCAGTGAAAAATGAGGTTCATAATCCCCGGCAATCAGTGTGGGCAGCTTCATAGCCGTCAGCGGAGAACCACAGGCGTTGTGCTGCAGAGCCTCGCCAAGCTTCTCGGGGTCGATTCCATTGGCACGAGTAAGCGTCAGCGCTTCGGCCAGCACTTCCACGGTGGAAGCGGTGATCATATTGGTAACGATTTTCAGAATCGTCGCCTCTCCGATATCTCCTAGATGCAAGATTTCTCTGGCTGAAATTTCCAACACCGGCCGCACTCGGTCGAGAACCGAAATGTCACCGCCAGCGTAATAAACCAATGCTCCTTTTTCTGCTGCCACTTTGCTGCCGGTAAAAGGCATATCAAGGAATGAACCCTGCGCCTCATCAACGATAGCCGCAGCTGCCCTGGTAGCTTCCGGGGCGACCGTTGCATGATTGATGATGACGTGACGCGAAGTGATTTGATCTTTCATCTTGCCAACCACTTCCACCAAATCGTCACCGTTCCTGACAAAAATCTGCACAATATCCGCCACCTGAGCCACCTCTGCTGGAGAGCCCATAAAATTAGGCTCGGTTTTTGGCGAACGATTCCAGACATAGGTGTGGCAGTCCGCTTCGCGAAGTTTTTTTGCTACTCTACTACCGATAATTCCAAGCCCTATGACTCCGACTTTGTGCTGGTTTTCTGAAAACATGATGAGTGATAGTTGAAAAAGCTAAAAATTTTTCGGATAGATTTCTATATTGGATGCTTTGCGTAATTTGTGCATGAACACCTGCAGGATTCCTTTGCGTTTTTTGTTTTTGAGCAAGGCAATAATTTCGGGTTTTAACTCTTCAAATGTAAGCACCCGAGCACCCTTTTTATCACTGACCTCTACAATATGCCACCCCAAAGAGGTGTGAAAAGGTTCGCTTGGCACCCCTTGCTGAAGCGGAACTACCTGCTTCATGAAGTCTTCCGGCATTCTACGCGGACTGAACCAACCTAATTCCCCACCCTGGACCTTGCTTCGTTCGTCTTCGGAATAGGTTTTGGCGAGATCGACAAAATCGATTTTTCCCGAGGTGAGTTGATTGTATATATCATCAATTAGCGCTTTTTTTTCTGCGGTATCCTCTTCAACAGTGCTGATGAAAATGTGTCGTGCGCGAATAGTAGCCGGCACGGAAAACCCCATTGCCTCTTCGTCTTTATGATTGTCTTGGTACCATTTTGAGGCTTCCGCATCATCAACCTGTACAGCGGGGCTGATTCTTTTCTCCAACCAAAGTTGTTGGGTCACGTGCAGTTTTATGAGCTCTTCCAGCTCTTGCTCCGACATCAGCTGATCGCTCAAGCGCTGATTCAACATTTCCTCATTTTCGAACTGACTTTTAAACTGACTGATCCGCTTTTCCACTG
>JAADHD010000139.1 GCA_013152075.1 Verrucomicrobiota bacterium
GAAATCACAAGAGTCTCGTTGTTACAGAAATTGTAGAGGGATTGCGTGCGTGGCAGTGTCCGGATACAGGTGGAGTCTGGATTCCAGCCCGCGCTTACGGGATTTGGGTGCAAGCGCAACTTGAACGACTGGATCATTTGCCCCAATCTGAAAATGTTGAAGAGCCATCGGATGATGATTTTTCCGTCAAGCTATGCCCCGAGAGCGGAACTCTCATGTTTCCATACCGGGTGGGTCATGGGTTTAATTTTCGCATCGACCGTTCCGTTACTGGAGGTATTTGGCTAGATGGCGGTGAATGGGAGCAGTTAAAAAAACGAAACTATCACGATGAACTCAATTTAGTGTTTGCTGCGCCCTGGCAAAGGGAGGAAAGGATCGCTCAATTGAACGAAGTTATTGAACAGAGCTTCCGTGCGAAGTTGGGTGATGAGCTTTATGAAAAGATTTCAGTTTTGCATGAAGAGTTGGCAGATCATCCCCATCGATCCGAAGCGCTGGCCTTGGCCGCTCCGTGGCAAAGGGAGGAAAGGATCATTCAGCTGAAAGCGGTCATAGAGCAGAGTTTTCGAGCGAAGTTGGGTGATGAACTTTACGAAAAGCTTTCAGCTTTACATGAAGAGCTTGCTAACCACCCTAATCGGTCCGAAGCGCTTTCCTTGTTGATGCATAATGCGGCGGTCGAGTGATCAACTAGCGGCCCTTCAAATCCGTACAAAAATCTTCTGTCGGTAAAGATACCAGCAGATGAGCCAGAAGAAAATTCCGACAGAGGTGGCTTGAATGAAGGGGGCGTTCAATTCACAGAACCGATCAACTGTTTCCGGGGTGAAGAAGGAGTTGAGCGCGTCTGTCTTAAGTAGGTCTTTGGTCCACGAGAAATTTGTAATCAGAAAACCTTTGGTCCAAGGCATCAACAGTTGGCCCATGAAATACATCACTAGAGAATTCATTCCTACGATAACCAGAGGGAAGAATGCCCAGCGCCATTTCAAGATGTCAACGATGCCGTAAAGCGCGGCGAGGATGAGGCAGCACCAGCCAGTGGAAAAAATTACCCATGATGGGGTCCAGATGCGTTTGACCATTGGGATGAACCCTGAGAGGTGCAGGTTCTGGCCGATGATGAGCCCTACGACTCCGGCGATCACCAGGGTCCAGAATTTGCGTTTGTTGGTATTACTGGAGCGCAATAGTTCACCGCACATCAGGCCGAACAACATGGTGGCCAACGAAGGCAGGAAGTTGAGTGTCTGATAGCCGCCACCATTAGCGACAAAGGCTTCTTCACGAGGAAGCTGGTTCAGTGCATAGAGATCGATTTGCTGTCCGACATTGGCATTTTTATGCCAGGCGGGGGCAATGCCTTCCAGGTTCTTTTGTGCCCATTCAGCGGTGATATTTACTTCCGGGGCACCCTGCTCGAGGTCGATGCCCGTGTCGGGTGCGAAAGAGTATAGCGCCCAGGTCCAGATGAGAATGAGAGCTGCCCCGACAGCCTGTCCTTTCCAGTTAAACTTCCAGAATATGAAGAGGAAGGTGTATCCGAGCCCGATTTGGGAGAGCACGTTCATGAAGGACCAGTTGGTTATGTCCTTGCCGTTGGAGCTGAGAAAAACGCCCAACATGATCAGAACGATGGACCGCCAAACAACGTGTCCAAACATACGGAACCACCCGTGGCCGAGTGATGAACGTTTGGCGTAGGAGTAGGCCATGGAGACTCCTACCATAAACATGAAGGAGGGTTGGATGAGATCCCAGTAAGCGCAGCCGGTCCATTGGGCATGGCTGAAATTGTATCGTAGGGCTTCCCACAGAGGGGAGTCGGGGTTTTCAACGAGATGATTTTTTGCGGTGCCGGCGAGTCCGAATCCGCCGAAAGCCAGCGTGATCATGATGAGTCCGCGATAGGCATCCAGAGAGTAAAGACGCGAGGATTTTTCTTTTGCGGGGTTTTGCCTGGCAGGGACTTTTCCTTTGGTGTGGTCAGCGGGGGATTTGCTCGCAGGCCCTGTGGGAGAAGGTGGGGTGGGTTGCTTTTCGTCAGCATCCGAGGGGGTAATCTTGGTCTTAGCCATGGGGTGATGAATGTAGGGGGAGGGGGGGGAGGTGGCAATTAGGATTTGTCATTTATCATTTAGGAAAGCCAAACGAATTTTGTAGCAGGAGAGGGTGGCGCGAATGCGTCCCTGCTTGGTCTTGTGGTTTGCTTTACAGTGTGTGCTCAAGAAAATTAATTATGAAGATCCGATTGAATTCCCTCGTCCTTTCTCTTGCGCTCGTTGCCTTTGGCATGGTGGGTGCTAGTATCGCCGCCGATAAGCCGAATGTGTTGTTTCTCATCTGCGATGACTTGAACAATGATCTTGCCTGTTATGGGGATCAGCAGGTGAAATCGCCGAATATTGATCGTCTGGCTAAACGTGGTGTGCGTTTTGAGCGTGCTTATTGTCAATACTCACTGTGCGGGCCGAGTCGGGCATCATTCATGACGGGGCTATATCCGGATCAGAATTTGGTAAGGCGTAATGGGATCTATATTCGTGAACATGTTCCCACGGTGAAAACGATACCGCAGATGTTTCGGGACGATGGGTATTTTGCCTCGCGAATTGGGAAAATATTTCATTACAATGTGCCGAAACACATTGGCACAGGAGGGCACGATGATCCTTATTCGTGGAGCCAGACTTTTAATCCTCGTGGTCGTGATGTGGATGACGAGGAATTGATCTTTAGTCTCAGGCCTGGGAGTTTCGGAGGCACTTTGAGTTGGTTGGCAGCAGAGGGGACGGATGAGCAGCAGACGGACGGTATTGCGGCTAAAGAAGCGGTGAAGCAATTGAATCGTTTTGCGAAAACGCAAAAACCTTTTTACCTCGCTGTCGGGCTTTTTCGTCCGCACACCCCCTTTGTGGCACCGAAGAAATACTTTGATATGTACCCCCTGGATAAAATCATCGTGCCAGCGGTGCCGGAGGGCTACCTGGATACTTTACCAGTGAGCGCGCGAAAAACGATCCGCCGGAAGAAAAATCAGCTCGACTTGCCGGATGAGTTGGCGCGGAAAGCGATTCAGGCTTATCACGCTTCGATTACTTTTGCGGATGCTCAGGTTGGGCTCGTATTGGATGCTCTGGATAAAACCGGCCTGGCTGAAAATACGGTGGTGGTGTTCACTTCGGATCATGGCTATCACATGGGAGAGCATGGACATTGGCAGAAGACGACTTTATTTGAAAACGCGGCCCGTGTGCCACTGATCATGGCTGGGCCGGGAATCCCTGTTGATTCCGTTGGGAAAAGTACGAAGGCGCTGGCAGAGATGGTCGATTTTTATCCGACTCTGGCGGAGTGGTGCGGTTTGAAGGCACCGGGTTATGTGTCGGGTGTGAGTCTGATGCCGGTGTTGAAAAACCCCGCTACAACAAAGCCGCCTCGCACTTCAGCTTTCACCCAGTATGCCGATGGTTACAGTCTGCGCACGGATCGGTATCGATATACAGAGTGGGGTGAAGAT
>JAADHD010000372.1 GCA_013152075.1 Verrucomicrobiota bacterium
AGTATAAGCCCACAAATACTCTCAAATACATCTCGATATTTCTGCATTTTCAGCCATGGCGCATCATGTCATCAACACTGGTGGCCTTGATGTATCTGGCCGGATTTTGTCCCGCCCCTAATTCCTTAAAATGCTTTTCACTACATTTTATTTTGGCACCTTCTGTATGCCGGAGGTCATCCCACCAGTTGCTGCCTTTGGTTTCTACAACAAAGTAAAGCTTTTCCTGGCCATCGATTTCAACCAGAACGGCCCAATCGGGATTGTAGGTTCCAAGTGGCGTTGGGACCTTGAACCATCCGGGGAGTTTGGCGTAGACTTTTACTGCTTCGTTGGCTTCCAGGTCTTCAGCAAATTTCCGCTCGACACCGACAGAGTCATAAACAACACGTTTGAATACTGATTTCTGTGTTTCCAGGGTGTTTTTCAAGTAACCCGTCAATTCTTCCCTCTCAAAAAGTTCTTGTGCGTAATAATGATCATCTCCGATGCGCTGGTAGCGAATCCCATCCACCAGGGCAAGCCGCTTGATCCTGTTGATTGCCTCTGCTGCAAAATCGATAAACTGTTGCGGGTTGCGCTTAAAATCATTCAAACGCCGGCTTTGCTTGAGTATTTTTACAAGGCTTCGGCGAGTCAGGTGCGTTTTGTCTTGCAAGTCGGTAAGCAGATCCGGTAACTCAATATCAGTCTCGTTAATAGTGGTAAACCCGGATGCCGCAGTCTCGTTGGTCTCCACACCACCCTTGCCGATGGCAATATCCGCTTTCCTGAATTGTGCCCGTGTCTTGGTGATGGGCGGGCAATCGAGAATTGCACGTGCGCTGTCCTCGATGAATTTTTCATTATCAAAGTCCACCCGGTATGTGGTTTTATGTTTTATTCGGTCCCATAACACCTTAAATTCGGCGCTTTCAAGAACAGCCTCCCGGGTTCGCACAGTGATGCGCTCATCTGCATTTTTGATGTCCAGTTTGCCAGCAAGCTTACGAAGCACATCTTTAATAGCTGTCGCTTGATCTGCATATTCGTCCGGTAGTTTCAGCGTATTGTCTTTCAGTGCGGTGCGCAGGCTGTCCTGAACCCGTCCGTTATTATCAAGGAACTCACTATCCTTTAAGAATTTCCAAAGCTGTTCAGACTTCTCGACACCTAACGGTTTCACAATCCCGTTTTCATCGGTGGTAACTATCGTTGCAAATTGATGTTTTTCGACAATACCAAAGCGAATGCCGGTGTCTTTTTCGATTTCCTTTTGCAGGTTCTCGGCAAACTGCTCATAACTCTCGGTCGCAATAACCGTGAGCGTATTGATGTCAAAGCCCCTGAGACGGTGCCCTTCCTGATGGACACAAAGTCTCAAACCACGGCCAATAGTTTGTCGACGCTCTCGTTCCGTACCCATGTCCCTGAGGGCGCATATTTGAAACACGTTCGGGTTATCCCAACCTTCACGCAGGGCGGAGTGGGAAAAAATGAACTTCAGCTTCGAATCAAAACTGAGCAACTTTTCCTTTTCCTTCATGATCAAGTTATAGGCTCGTTCTGCATTGTCACGGTTGGCCTGATTATTTTCGGCGGTTTCTGTCCAGCCACCTTTCTTATCGATTGAGAAATAGCCGTTATGAACCTCACTGGCATCAATATCCAGGTCAATCCTCTCGAACAATGTTTGATACTCCGGCTGCTTGGCAAGCTTTCGATATTCCTCCTCAAACATCAGGGCGTATTTACCTTTAACCTCATTTCCATCTTCATCATATTGGCGATAATATTTAACACTATCGATAAAAAACAGACTGAGAACCTTAACGTCACGTTTCTGTGCAGCAAAGCGCATTTCCTTATCCAGGTGTTCCTTGATGGTGCGCCGGATCATCAAACGTTTCAGGTCATCAGGGTTCACACCGCCAACCTCGTCGCCGGGGCGTAAAGTGAATTCGCCACCCGGCACACTGATTTCCATTGACTGGTTGTTCCTGCCGCAGGTGATCATTCCGATACGGTAATTCTCGTATAAGGCACGGCCTGTTTCCTGTTCCAGATCATCACCATCCTCGACGGTCATCACGGTTCGCCGTACCTTTTTCCCCCTGGCGGCATCAACTTCGACCTTTGCGGTAATGGAACCGCGATTATTGTGGGTTGAAAGAAGTTTGAGATAGGCCTTGTTGTGACCGCCTTCAATTTCCAGAGAAGCAACTTCAATCTGTTTCACCAGCTCGCGCTCATAAGCTTCGACCGCGTCCAGCCGATAGAGCATGTGGTGTTTATCCGCGTGGGTGGCGGAGTAACGTAAAGTACAAAGGGGATTCATGGCATCAAGGGCTTTCTTGCCCTGGCCTTTCAGGCCGCCATCGACACTTTGCGGTTCATCAACAATGATGATGGGGTGTGTCGCCAGCACCAGATCAATCGGTTTTTCCCCGCCGGTCTTTTCACTGTCCTTATAAAGGTTGTTGACAACTTTTTTGTTAATCGCGCCAACCGTGACCACCATAATCTGAATATTCGGACTGGTAGCGTAATTCCTGACCTGACCGAGTTTGCGGGAATCATAAAGAAAGTATTCATAGCCCTTGGCATTTGGGTACAGATTTTCGAAGTGGTCGCGTGTGATCTGCAAGGTTTTATAAACGCCTTCTTTAATAGCGATAGATGGCACCACGATCATGAACTTGGTAAATCCATAGCGTTTGTTCAGCTCAAAAATCGTGCGCAGATACACATAGGTTTTACCGGTGCCGGTTTCCATCTCCACGGTAAAGTCACCGCTGGCGAGTAAGTCTGAAGGACGCAGGCCGTTTCTAAACTGGATGTCGCGCAAGTTCTCCAGAAGTTCGTCATCCAGAAGCTGCAAGCGGTTGCCGATGCCCAGAGTGGACTCTTCCATACCGGGAATTTTCATCTGCCCACTTGGGTCCACCAGCTTTGACACGGTAAATTCCGTGCGGTTGATATCCTGCCCGCGAAACAGGTCGGCCACGGCCTCGATGGCTGCCTTTTGGTAATCGAGATTATCTTCAAAATGGAGTTTCATTTTTTAGCTCCAAGAATTGAGGAGTTAGAAGTTAGAATAGCAGAACGGTAGCCGTTCAGAAGTTTTCCAACTTCATCGCTCAACTCCCACAAGTTTTGGTTGTTGATATAATGCAGATCATTAGAAAGGATTAGATAGTAGCGGCATTCTTCCAAAGAACCTTCAGCTATATTCAGAAATCTCGCTTTGTCCGCTGATGATGCTTTCTTGAATCCCTCAGCGATATTTGCCGGGATTGAAACAGCCGCTCGCCTGAATTGAGAAACCAATCCGTACATTTCGGTTTTAGGATATGATTGGGTAATACGATAGACTTCAAGCACGAAAGCATGTGCTCTCTGCCAAACGATCAAATCCTGAAATGACTTTGCAGGTTCTCTCATTCTAACTTCTATCTTCTATCTTCTAACTCCTTTCTAATTTTGGCAGCTGCACGGCGGATGCGTTCCTTGCCGATCTCGGCAATGGTTTTGTAACC
>JAADHD010000364.1:0-740 GCA_013152075.1 Verrucomicrobiota bacterium
AATAAAAATACCTTTAGCCCGAGCTGCCTTGATTGTTTCATTGAGCGCCGGCGCCATTTCCGAGACTCGACGCGAGGCAGACTTGCACCAGTGGTCATCCCACATATCGCAGATGATCAGGGCCGTTTTTTTCGGATCCCACTCAGCCTTTTCCACCTGCGCCGCACCGCCGTCCTTTGATCGCGAACGCATCTTCAAAACCAACGCATCATTTTCTGCTTGGGCAAGCGGGCTCACGATCAAAAACAAAGCGCAAAGTATTGCTCGCGGCAAAACGTAGTAGGGGTTCATGCTTGCAGAATGTGGAGTATATTTGCAATCTGCTCAATTGAAAAAACACAAGTCGCAAACCTGCTCCACATTTCCCCTTCGTAGATCCATCTTCTTGACTTGAACTCCTATCACGCCCCAAATTACCCCATGTTCAAAAAACTATTTTGCCTGATCGCTTTGACGACATTGCTTTCCACTTCAACCAAAGCACAAAGTCAGGCGCTGAATTCCTCGTGGATCGATCCCGCTCGGATCATGGTGATCTACAACACGGTCAAAATGGACAGCGTCGATCCCGCCGAAGCGGACACCTTCTCTCACGATATCGGCGCGTGGTACATGCAGACCTACGGCATGCCTACCACTCATCTCTTTCCCTACGACATGGGGGAAAAAGTCCGCTGGAATAATCCCGGAGCCTACGACTTCCTCAAAGCGGTCGCTGATTACATTGAGAAAAATAAAAT
>JAADHD010000364.1:751-4263 GCA_013152075.1 Verrucomicrobiota bacterium
TCATGGCACCCGGAACGCCATTAATCACCCGCGACCTCAACAACAAAGCCGACCTCGCACTCGACAGTCTCGCCGGCCACGCCCTGTGGTTTGCCAAGGTCAAAAAAGAAGCGCCCACTTGTCAGGATGCTCGCTCCATCGCGCCGGAAAATACCAATCTTTATTTTCCCTATATCGACATGGGTGATGGCGCCAGCCCCTTTGTCATACGCACAAAAAATGCCGGCCGCTGGTGCCCCGACGGCGGCTCCCTGATCGGTGAGCGACTATGGTATGAATCCATGAACAAGGATCTGCGCGACCACCCCTCGATTCGGCCCTTTGGTCGCATCGGACTGCCCTATTATCTCGAAGCTTTCCCCAGCAAATCCAAAGACAAAAAACCCGTACCCGAACTGGACATCCCGCTCGAAAATACCGCTTTTGTGAAGGCACTTATTAAGGGAGGGATCGCCGCAACCACCTCGATCAAAGACTTCAACCAACAAACTAAGCGTAGCCTACTCTTCTACGGCAGAGAAGGAAACACCGCCTCCTTCATCGACGTCGAAGCCGGCCTCTGTGAAGCGATGGCGCAGGACGCGATCACACAAGGTATCGACCCCGCCCGCATCGTACGCATTTCCACTCGCAGCGGATCCTGGGATCCCAAATGCTGCCTGCCCGAACCCAAATGGGATTACAGCAACGAGCAATTTCAACAGGGAACGATCACCCCCGCCATCAATCCGCTGATCTTCTCCGGAGGCGGCGTGGGCAACATCACCGAAGCGGTCAAACCCTGGCCAAACAATCTCGATGTCCAACCCGGCATGATAGCCACCGCTTCGGTCAGCAACGGCAAAGCCTTTTCCGGATCCCTGATGCGTCGTGGAGCCACCACCATGATCGTCAACATTCACCACCCGCAAAACTCCCGCCTGCATGGCTGGTTCGACGTCTTTCGCCAAATCATCGGCGGCGCCACGGTTGCCGAAGCCATGATCAGCGGCGGCGGCGCAGAACGAGGAGGTTACATCAGCGGCAGCATCTGGGGCGACCCGCTCTATGCGCCTTTTGGAAAGAATCCCGACAAACATGAGGGATTCATCGACGGGAAAAAAAAGTGAGAAAAAGGACGGATCGCCGACTCAATTAAAATCAATTTTCTCCTCATCCGTGGATATCCGCCTCACACGCACAAAGCCACTTGGGTTTTCATAGAGCTTTCACACATTTTGACACAAGGTGTGTTATGCTTTGATAAAATTCGCAAATAGAACAATGCACCTCCCAACAAAACCCAGCTTCGCCCCATTTCTTCTGACTGCGATTTTCCCGCTTCTTTTCTGCGTCGTTCATATCCCAGCACAAGAGAAACAAAAAAAACCTGACACGCAAAAAGATACTATTCCCGCCAACCAAGCTGCGCAAAACAAGCTTGATCCTGAAATTGGAATTCTCGTCGAATACATCATGCTGGATCACCTGACCGCCAACAAACTGCTGCGCGAGTTTGCCCCGAAAGCAGCTGATGCCCAGGAGCTACGAGACATCCTGGAAAAAATGCTCAATAAAAAAGAAGCCGAATTACTCGAAACCGCCTGGGTTCGCGGGCAAAGCGAACGCCGCTCCGTATCGATGTCAGTTAGAGAAGACATCTATCCGACAGAATATGATCCAGCCGAAATACCCAATGTTGTCGGCAACTTCACCGACCCGGACACTGACAACAAAAGCGCTCCAGATTCAAACAACAAAGACGTTCGCTCCCTGGCAAAAAAAACGGTGGCCATCTACCCCGAAATTTACATGACTTCGGCTAACCCGACAGCCTTTGAAACTCGTCATGTTGGAATCACTCTGGAAGTGGATCCGATTATTTCACAGGACCGAAAATCGATCCATATCGCCCTCTCACCTGAGATCGTCACGCGATTGGCTGAGCGCTACTTCACCCGCAAAGGCTACGAAAAAACCGCACGAGGTATCGAGCATATCTCCATGCCCACCTTTTACACCATGAAGACCACGACCCAGATCCTGGTTACACCTGGAAAATACAACCTGCTAGGATTTCACACCCCCAGCGGTGATAGTGACAAGCGTATTTTTGTACTGTTGCGCGCAGACCTCATGAGCTTGGAGTAAGACCCTCAAGATCTTCGATTAGATACCAACTTCATGATACTTGTATGAAATCTACTTTCCTCACTCTGGCATTTTTCTGCCTCACTCTTGTTTTTTCCTGCTTACATTCTGAGGAGCTCTCTAAAAGTTCCTCTCCGGTCAAGCAACCCTACTCCGACGACCACGCACTCATTGCTCCCGATTATCATGAAATCGGGGTTTTGATCGAATACATCCAACTGGATCATAAAAAAGCCAACCAGCTGTTGGCAAAGTTTGCTCATAAATCGAACGACGCCCAGGAATTGCGCAACACTCTCGACACCTTGACAGAAAAAGGCAGCGCGGAATTACTCGAAACCGTCTGGCTTCGATGCCAAAGCGGAAAACCCGCAACCAGCGAATCGGTGAGGGAAGATCTATACGTTACGTCCGCCGACCCAGCCGCGATACCTCAAAAAGTCGCGACAAAAGCTTACATGATTTCCGCAAGCCCCACATCATTCGAGACTCAAAAAGTTGGCACAACACTTAAAGTCACCGCCACCCTTTCAGACACAGACAACCACATCAAACTCGACCTAAACCCGCACGTCATAAGCAGACTTGAAGACCACTACTTCGTTCGCAATAATTTCGAGCATACTGCCCGCGGGATCCAGCATAAGTCCGTTCCAACCTTCTTCTCGATGCGCGACGACACCGCCATAACCGTTAAGCCAGGCAAATACAATCTGCTCGGTATTCACACCCCCCCGAGAGACAAAGACAAAAGAATTCTTGTCATGCTAAGAGCAGATCTAATTCTAGTAGAATAATCTCCCCCCTCCTTCTTCCTCTGTGCCTCTCTGTGCCCTCTGTGGTAAAACTCCCCATTCACATTAATTTGTCAGGCTAACAGGCCCAAAGGGCCGACAATGTGATAGCCTGGGGCAGCGCCCCAGGGAACTAGACACAAATGCACCCAGCCCTGTAAGGGCGACACTATCCGGGCGTTTTAGTTGCACCCGTTGCCTCCGGCTGTCTACCCTTCGCTCCGGCTCAGGGCTTGTAATTAATTTACGCACAACCCCAGGCTTGCACCCTGGGCTATCACATGGCGGCCCTTCAGGCCACTAACACCGGACTTAATCTGCGGCGCCCTCCCTCAACAAAGCCACCAACTCCAACAAACCCTCGGCCTCCCCGTCCTTCTTCCACACCGCCGACGAAACCAAAGTGAACTTCGGACGTTTCAGTTTCACAAAAACCATACGAGCATGAGGCAATTGCTCGAGATCCGCCGGCACCAAAGCCACTCCACTGCCGCCGCCCACCAGCGCCAGCAATTCTGACAAACCCTCTGCCCGGATGGATATTTTCGGATCGATGCCGACCCGTTCACACATGTCCTTCATCATCTC
>JAADHD010000426.1 GCA_013152075.1 Verrucomicrobiota bacterium
TGGGGTGGAGAGTTTGGACGCACCCCACTGGGAGAAAACCGCAACGGCAGCGCCAACGTCACCGGCCGGGATCACCACCCGAAATCATTTTGCACCTGGATGGCCGGCGGCGGCGCCAAGGGGGGCCTCACCTATGGCGAAACTGACGAGATCGGCTGGGATGTGGCAGAAAACCCTGTGTCCGTAAATGATTTTCAGGCCACTCTGCTAAGTCAGTTTGGAATGGATCATAACAAACTCACCTACCCCTATCAGGGTGCTCCGATGAGACTCACCAGCGTCGCCCGCGGCGAGGCTCACGTGATCCCCGAGCTTCTGTCCTAACGACTTTTCTCCAGCATCTAACCTTCTCAGATAATTTCACCCTATAGCCCGGGAAGCTCATTACATCACTGATTCTCATGACCTTTGCCTCTACGGTCACCAGCATGATCGGTTGGTGGATCGGAGATTTATTTAGTACCACCTGGGCCTTTATCTTGAGTTTTATTGCTAGTTTTTACGGGATTTACCTAGGTTGGAAGTTTAATCGAGATCACTTTGAATAGCCCGTAGGCTTATTGTAGATTTCAAGCACAGCCTCGGCATTCTCTGCTACAGTCCGTCATGCTTGCTATTATTTCTCCTGCAAAAACTCTGGACTTCGATAGTGAAATTCCGGCACTCAAGCCCAGCCAAGCTGATTTTCTCGAAAAATCCGCAGAACTTGTTCGCTCTCTGAGCCAATTCTCAGAAGATGAACTGGGCGCCCTGATGAACATCAGTCCCAAATTGGCGACCCTGAACCACAGTCGCTTTCAGAACTGGACCCTTCCCTTTTCCGAAGACAACGCCCGCCCCGCCCTGCTCGCGTTCAAGGGAGATGTGTACACCGGGTTCACTCTGGGCGAATACACCCGCAGCGACTTCACTTTTGCCCAGAAACACCTGCGCATTTTATCCGGGCTGTATGGCTTGTTACGCCCTTTGGATCTGATGCAAGCCTATCGCCTGGAAATGGGGACTCAACTTGAAAATGCCAGCGGAGATGACCTCTACTCATTCTGGCAGAATCATCTGACAAAAAAACTGATCAAGGCCGCCAAGGCAACAAAAAGCAAGACCCTTATTAACCTCGCATCAAAAGAATATTCTAAAGCAATCGACCTAACAGAAGTCGAAGCAGCTGGCGTCCGAATCATCACTCCACAATTCAAGGACTGGAAAAACGGAGCTTACAAGTTCATCACCTTTTATGGGAAAAAAGCACGGGGAATGATGGTGGATTACCTCATTCGTCAACGACTCGAAACCCCCGATAGCCTTCAAACTTTCGATACAGATGGTTATACCTATAACAATAAACTCAGTCAAGAGAATGACTGGGTTTTTACTCGTAAATCGTAATATCAAAGAGGTGATCCAAACCGCAGATGCACTAAAACAAAAAGACACTCTGCGCATAAAAGGCACCACTTGGATTGCCTCCGCTATAAAATAAGTCTTGGTGAAAAGTTAAAATCTCTTCCCAAAATGTCGCACCAAGCCCACTAACACCCCTTGAATTAAAAGTTCCTGAACAGGCAACAGATCAGGATAATCGGCATTCTCAGCTCGCAGAAATCTTTTACGCTTTTCTATCACCAGACGCTTCAAGGTCGTATCACCATCGATCAAAGCCGCCACAATATCTCGATTAGACGCCGGCTTATCTTCCATCACCACCACATCACCATCCATTATATGCGCATCAATCATCGAATCCCCCCTCACCTTCAAAGCATACACGTTCGCACTAATGGAAAGCCCCATGGAACGAATATCCACAGACAACTGCCCCTCTGGCTCCGGCACACCATCATCGCCGTAACCCGCTGGAATTTGCCCGTAAATCGGAATATCCACTATCGGCTCCCGCTCCAATTCGTCCGTAAACATCAACGCTCTGGCTTTGCCTGCAAGTTTTTGAATGACTCCCTTTTTCTCCAGCGCCCGCAGATGACTAACCGCAGCCGTCTGACTTGCAAAACCAAAGTGCTCCTGAATCTCCCTCGTAGAAGGCATAATGCCCGTTTTACGATGCTCTTCGCGCAAGAAATCCACCAATTGTTGTTGTCGTGTAGTCAGCATATGAACAGTGTTCTTATATACAGTGCATAAGATTTCAGTTTAACGCAAGTAAAAACTGAGCATATTCTTCGACTTCTGCTCACTTGATCAATCAACAATTCATTCCATTTTGCTTCACCACCTCGATGATTAAATTTTTTGCCACCATCACCTTTTGCCTGTGCACAACATTCGCTTTGATTGCCGAGGATCAAAAATCGAAGCAATCAAGCGATTCCAAAACGGATAAAGACAGCGACACCGCGACTGAACAAAAAAAGGCGAAGTCTGATAGCGATTCATCCAAATCCCAATACAAAAAAAATTCCAGTCCGAGTGGGCTGTTGATCGGATTGGAAGAAGCCAAGTCCAATGAGGGGCTGCCCGCAAACGTCCATGAACTCGCAAAGGAAGGTGCGCTGGCTTCTGCACAAAAAGATTGGCCAAAAGCCCGAGACGCCTACCAACGAATGGTCAAATCCGCTCCCGGCAATGCCCTCGCCCTTGCTAATCTCGGCATTGTCGAATACCGACTCAAAGATTACAAAAACGCAATAAAACATCTCGAAGAATCCGTAAAATTCAGCCCCCATATTTCTCAGAACTGGCTCACACTCGGCTTGAGCTATTATTATCAAAAGCAATTCAACCTCTCTATTTCTGCGCTCGCCCGCGCCAAACACGAAGACCCGAAAGATCCCCGCACCTGCCTCTATTTGGCAGTAGTCATTCGCGACTATGGCTGGGGGCAGGCGGCTGAAACCGAGCTCATGCGAGCCATTGCCCTCGACCCTGATTACGCGGATGCTCACTTCAATCTCGCTTTACTCTATCTCGAACGCACCCCCGCCCCAATCGAAATGGCCCGCCGACATTATTTTGCTGCTATCGATCTGGGCGCTCCGCGTGATGAAGAAATAGAAAAACGCCTTAAAAACATAAATGACCCTGATGCCAAAAAATAGTTTCACCGCTGCGGCCAGCTTTGCTGCCATACTTTTTCTTAGCTCCTGCGAGACACCAGGCACGTCGTCTCATCCTGGCAGGCCCCCACAGCCCGGTAGCCAGCCACAGTACGCCAACGCCTCTCACCCGCGACCAGCCGCCCCTCGCTTTTCCGGCTCCATTCACCCGCGTGCGCCGCACCCCTCCGTTTCCGCACGCGCAGTGATCGTCATCCATGCAAATACCGGCACCGTATTGTATCAGAAAAATGCCGACGTTCACTATCCGGTCGCCAGTACCCAGAAGCTGATGATGGCGCTACTCCTCGTCGAAGCGGGCAACATGAATAAAAACATCCGTGTAGCTTCCAGCGACACTCGTGTCGAACCCGCCAAAATGGGATTGCGCAGCGGAGAGGTCTACCGCAAAGATGATCTGCTACGTGCTGTTCTAGTTCGCAGTAGCAATGACATCGCCC
>JAADHD010000102.1 GCA_013152075.1 Verrucomicrobiota bacterium
CATTGCGCGGGTGCATGATGCTGAAAAGTCCAAGGTGGTGGTGATGACCAGTCTGAAAGTGGCCGGTGGCGCGCCCATGGGAATGATGATGCAGCAACAGCAACGTCCTGAGGAACCGTGGTTCTTTTATACCGACATGCTTAAGGATTACGATGTGCAAACGATCCCGATCAACAGCAAATCGATTCCCGAGGATACCAGTGTTTTGGTTGTATTGCATCCTTACGACATCACTGACGAAGGACAGTTCGCGATTGACCAGTATTTGCTGAAAGGGGGCAATGTGATGATCTTGTTGGATCCGAAATTGTTCGCCGCACGTTATTTGAGCCCGCCTCCCAATCCACAGATGCCTCGCCCGGGCGGACCAGCTCCTTCCTCCAATGTGGAAAAACTTCTTACGGCCTGGGGGATTGAGTTTAAGACCGACGACGTGTTGTTGGACATGAAGTATCAAACCCAAATTCGTGGAGGAGTGTATGCTCCGACCATCCTTACTCTGACAGGAGACGCTTTGGATAAAGATGATGCGGTGACGAGTCACTTGAATGATATTTTCATGCTTATGCCCGGCGCTTTCATGGGGCATCCTCCGGAGGGGATTAAAAGAGAGGTTTTAGTGGGTTCATCTCCGTTAAACCAGCTGGTGAGCACATTTTCCTCGGACCCAACGCAACCGGGTAATGTGGATAACATGCGGGAAAACTTTCAGGAATCGGGAGAGAAGCGTGCTTTGATTATGCGGCTGAGTGGAAATTTCCCCTCGGCATTTCCGGAGGGAGACCCGGCGGCAAAAACGGAAGATGAGAAGAAAAAAGGCGAAGAGGGGAAAGCGGATAAGAAAGAAGATAAAGAACCCGCTGCTCCATCGCTGGCAAAAAGTGAAAAAGAAGGAGTGGTGCTTTTGTTTTCAGATGCCGATATGCTTTATGATCAGTTCTGTGTGCAGAAGCAGTCTATTCTCGGGCAGACTTTTGCTCAGCTGACAAATGGAAATATCAGCTTGTTCCAGAACGCAGTTAGCCAGATGGCAGGTGCTCCGGAATTGATTCAAATTCGAAGTCGTTCGTCGGCTCGTCGGCCGTTCACCAAATTGAACGAGATTTTGCGAAAGGCTGAGTCGAAATTTATGGGTAAGGTCAGAGAACTGGAAGATGACCGCCGGGCTGCTGAAGCTCGTTTGAATGAGATTCAGGCCAGTAAGCCAAAGGGCCAGGAAGCGGTATTGAGTTTGGAGCAGCAAACGGAAATTGAGAATTTTCAGAAAAGAGCGGTGGAGGCGAACAAGGAGTTGCGACAAGTTCGTAAGGATTTGCGCAGTGAGTTCGATACGCTTCAGGCTATGATTAAAGTGGGTAACACTTTTGGTGTTTCTTGTTTAGTAATTATTGCGGGCATCATGTTGTGGCTCATGCGTAGAGTTCGCAGAGCGGCTCGATAGCAATCGCAGTGTTGAAAATCAATTAAGCAAACAAGGGCGTCATGGGAAAAAAACAGCTTAAATCTCTTCTTATTCTACTCGTAGTGATCGGCGTGGTGGCCGGAGTACTGACGATGATGCAACCTGGGAAAGTCGAGAAGGCCAAGAGCATCGCGGATCGCGAGGATCTGATTACTGATTTCCCTATCAACGATGTAGCCGGTTTGGTGATTGAGACGGAGGATGGTGCTGTAAACTTGAAAAAAAGTGATGACATCTGGACTGTGGCGGAGCGGGATGCTTATCCGGCGAAGACAGACTCCATTGTGAAGTTTCTAAAAATGATCTGGGCTTTGAAGATTGTGCAGAATGTTGACGTGGGGGAATCACAGTATGGCCGATTACATCTGGCATCTGCGGGTGAGGGCAAAGATGATAAAAAAGGGCAGATCGAAAAGAAAATTCTGTTTAAGGATAAGGAGGGCAAGGTTTTGCATACTCTTTTGTTAGGTAAGGTTTACGAGAGGATGGAAAATAAACCCAGTCCATTTGGTGGCGGGCCCAGCATGACTGCTGTGGGGCGATACGTCAGGATTGCTGATGACGATGGGGTTTTCCTGGTAGGGGAAACCTTTACTGATACTGATGCTACTCCTGCCAAGTGGCTGGATGAGGAATTTTTCAAAGTCGAGCATATCAAAGCGATAGAGATTCGGACTGGCAATAAGGAAAATGACTGGAAGTTGACTCGCGATAAAGTTGATCAGGAGTTTGTTCTAGCAGATGTAAAAAAAGGTGAGGAATATGACGCGAGCAGAACGAACGCGCTAAAAAATGCTTTTGTGAGCCCACGTTTTGAAGATGTGATTGTAGGAGACGAGGCAAAAAAGAAGCTGGGCAAAATCACTTTTCTGATCGATACCGCCGCCGGCTTTCATTATGAAGTGAAGGTCGGAGAAAAGAACGATTTGAATGAGTATTTACTGACCATGGAGGTCAATGCCAGATTGGATGACAAACGGGCTCCGGTGAAAGACGAGAGCGAGGAGGACAAGAAGAAGAATGACGAAATTTTTGAAAAGGCGGTGAACGCGCAGAGGGAAAAGCTTGAGTTCGAGAAAACATTTTCGGGCAAGGTTTTCAAAGTGCGTTCGTATGTGATTGACGGGATTAATAAAAAGCGTGCCGATTTGATGAAGCAGGCGGGACCTCCGCCTGGAGCGGGCGCGCAGCCTGGAGGATTTCCTGGTGGCGGAGGAGGTCCGGGAGGTATTCCCGGATTACAGGGAGCAGGTGGGCCGGGAGGAATTTCGCCAGAGATGCTTAAGAAACTAATGTCCGGAGCTAAAATGCCAGGGGGGCACCCGCCGGTGAAAAAAACAGTTCCGGCTCCAGTGAAAAAACCGGCTCCGCCGATAAAGCCGGAGCCAGTGAAGAAGGCGGCTTCACCGAAAAAGCCAGGGAAAGCCGAGAAAAAGGCAGGCGAGCAGAAAAAACCTGCTGCTAAACCCACTCAGGAAAAGACTGAGGAATCGTAAAACGAAGTTCCGACTTCATTTTACCAAGTGTCGCACTTGGATTATTGGATAGCTGTTGCCGTCAGTCGTTCACAGGCGACAGTTAAATATTCCTCGTCGATTTCGAAGCCGATGAAGTGATCGACCTTTTGTAACTGAGCGGCTTCAGCACTGTGGCCGATGCCGAGGAAAGGGTCGAGCATGGTGGTTTTATCAGGATTGCTACCATGTAGTTTGATGCAGTTTTCTGCTAATTCGACTGGAAACGTAGCAGGATGAGGGCGTTCACCTTTGCGGCTTTTGATTGTTTTATAGGGAACAAACCAGTTGTTGCCACGGCAGCGTTTGTCATTGCCTTCGGTGTGTCCCCAGCGAGCGATGTTGCTTTTGTAAGTGTAGGGTACGCCCACGGCGAGTCGGTCGAGGGTGTTATCACCGTTTTTGGTGAGATGGAAAAGATACTCGTGGCAGTCGGTGATGTAGCGCTTGGAATTGATCGGCTTGAAATGACCGGCTGATAAATGGGGA
>JAADHD010000097.1:0-3186 GCA_013152075.1 Verrucomicrobiota bacterium
TCACAGCAGGGGCAGGCACTAGAAATCACAATTTGGCCGCTTGAGCGACTTTTTCAGGAAGCTCTTCCTAAACCTTATTTCATATTAAAAATCTGTGTTTTTTCTTGATTCTCAGTGAGTTATGAACTAAAAAATACTAACAGGCTGGAAATCCTGATTTAATAGCCACAAAATTCTAACTTCTCCTAAATCATGTTTAAGTTCTTTTTTGCACTTGTAGCCGTAGTCACCATGATGTCGATGAATATCGTCGGCAAACTAGGGACAACTACTCCCGTCTCCGCTGCAGCGGTCAAACCGGCACCAGTGATTATCGAGTCCAATGGATCATTAAGCTTTCCCGGCCGAATACCTGCACCTGATACCATTTACGAGTTAAGGCGCGCCATTCAGTCAGAAGATGTGGAAACGATGAACGCCCTGCTATTTGAAAATCACCTGTTCATGGCTCCAAATAACTAGAAAATTCTCCTCTAAGAGTAACACTAGATTAAATTCCCCCTGCCCTTTGCAAAACGGCAGGGGTTTTTTATTGCCTAGATCAAAACCGCTTCTCATTTTAATGAGCGGTTAAAGGCTTTCAGCTCACCCCGCGCCATACCTCCAGAAAAGCGGTCACTTGAGGAAATTCAAACCGCCACTTGCTTCACTCGCCCCACTCTCATCTCGATTGCGCATGTTGTCGGCGATGAATGCAAAAAGAGGCTTCAACAAAGCTTGAGCTGATTCCGATACCTCAGCTTCCTCCATCGCCTCCCCCATCAACTTGATCCACCGGTCACGCTCGGCAAAGCCGATCGAAAATGGAATGTGACGCGCCTTTAGCCTTGGGTGCCCACGCTCCTCTATGTATCGCTTGACCCCTCCTAGTCGAAAATTCAGAAACTCCCTCAGCCGCCATTCTGACTGCTCCCATTGCCCCTCGGGATACATCGGCCCAATCAAATCATCGACTTTCACCCGCTTATAAAAAGCCTGAACCATCCGGCCAATCCCTTCTTCACCTAGCTCAGCGAACACTTCTTCTTCATTCATTAAAAAACCCTACACTAGGTCGCCCTGCTCTTCGACGAGAATATGCTACTGTATTTTGCATGATTTCACCAAAGGCACATGATACTCTCTACAAAATGAAAATCGCCTTCAAATCGTTCTGTGCCGGTCTCGTCACTTGCATGCTTTTCGCCCTTTCGATGTCCTGCAAAAAAACCTATGGACCGATTGTTGAAATTCCGGAATTAAAACTCAAGGAAGGCCAGACGGTTCGCACCATCATGGAAACGATTACCGAAAAGGGCACGATGACAATTGTTGGAAGTGATCAGGCGGGCGTCGGGGAATTGTTTATGCAAAAAGTCCGCATCTTCGAACAAACCAAAACCAAAACAGGAATTCGCTACGACATTCAACAAAATGATTCAGCCGCCAATCTTCGCTGGAAAAACCTGGACACACCGTCTGAAACAAAATCGGAATTGGTCGGGCGACCGGTGGATGCAGTGAAAGGAAAAGACGGCTGGAAATTACACCTCGCAGAAGGCAGTCCCAATGCCAAACAACAGGAGGAAATTGCTGCCTTCCAAGCTTACGCAAACCGGGGATGGCTACCTATGAAGCCCATTAAAGTGGGAGATTCCTGGTCCTTTAATCCAAAATTCATCAGCCATATCATTCACCAGGATCTGGCAAATGCCGACGCCACAGGAGTTATGACATTAAAAGCTATCGAGGGAGACAAGGCCGCAATATCGATTAAAATTGTTGGGGGCGGTTCCAGCGTAGATGACAAAGGCTCCGTATCCAAAGCTCAAGTTGATCTGCTGGGCACCGTCATTTACTCCCTGGAGTCAGGTCTGGAAATCGGACTCAATATGAAAGGCTATGTCACCAGCGGCATTCAACACTCCAATGGTGAAATCAAAGCGGTCAAACTTCCCATTACAATTACGGACAGAAAAAAAATCCTCGATTAATTGCAGGGATATCCAGCAATCAAAAAACATCGCAATCTAATATTCGATCTGCTGGAATATCCCGCCACCCATTAATATTTCACCATCATAGAAAGCGCAAATTTGACCGGGAGTCAGTGCTCTTTGCGGCTCTGAGAACTCGACCATCTGCACTGTTCCATCAGAACTCGCCGCCGATATTTTTATCGAACAAGACGGACAACGATACCTGGGCTGAGCGCTCAATTCAGCAGCTTCTGCCAAAGGCTTGTTAGTGACACTGATGGCCGTCACCCTGCAACGGGTAGCATATAGGTGCGGCGTATCAGCCTCATCGAATGCCACGACTAACTCGTTATTCTCCGGACGCTTCTCCACCACCACGTAAGCCTTGCCATAAACAGGAGACGAAACCCGCAAGCCCTTGCGTTGTCCAAAAGTGTAGAGGTGCAAACCACGATGCTCACCCAGGGTTTTGCCATCGTAATTTACAATATTTCCAGGATTGTCAGGAATATAGTGCCCCAAAAAGTCAGCCATTTTAATCTGCCCCATAAAACAAATTCCCTGACTGTCTTTTTTATTAGCTACAGGGATTTTAAGGCGCACCGCTTCACTGCGAACCTCGCTCTTAGGCAAATCGCCGATTGGAAAAACGGCATCCTGAATTTGCTCCTGCCTCAATAATGCCAGAAAATAAGTCTGGTCTTTATTTCCGTCAGCCCCCCGCAATATATCCACATCACCCTCGCCATCACCGCCGTTGTTTCTCATTCGTGCGTAATGCCCCGTCGCTATAGCGTCAAAACCCTGCCCCAACGCAAAATCACGAAATACCCCAAATTTCATCTCACGATTGCACATCACATCCGGGTTCGGTGTCACGCCTTCTCTGTAGCCTTTCAACATGTAATCCACCACCCGCTCCCGGTAGGCATCCATCAAGCTCAAAATTCGCAATTCAATGCCCAGATGATCCGCCACCGCTCTGGCGTCCCGTATGTCTTCTTCCCAGGGGCAATCTCCGGGCAAGCCCTCCTCATTAATCCAATTTTTCATATAGGCACCCACAACCTCGTGTCCCTGCTCCAAAAGAAGAGCCGCGGCCACACTGCTATCCACCCCCCCGGACATCGCTGCCAAAAATTTTGCCATGCGGGAGTATATTAGCCCTATTCCCAATTCCAAATTCTTAATTGCCTCCGGCTGTCTCAGCGCTTCGCGCTTCGGCTCC
>JAADHD010000097.1:3256-8986 GCA_013152075.1 Verrucomicrobiota bacterium
AAACAGCCTTCTCCCTTGAAATCTGCACCGTCGAAGCCATAGTCGACAACAACACGTCGATGAGCGAACAAAACACATCAAAGCCGCTGAATGAGCAAAAAGAAGCATCCCCGCTACCGGGCTGCATCATCATAATCATTACTTTGCTGGTTTTCGGAGGGCTGGCTGTGCTCTATATCGGCGTAGGCTACTGGATGAACAGCGAGCTCGACGCAATCACAAGCCCTAGCCCCGCTCAACTCAGTTTACCCAAGCCCGATCAGCAACAAGTGGATGCTGTGTATAAAAAACTCCAACAACTAAAACAAGCTACCGAAAAAAATGAAATGGTTCGAATTTCATTTTCAGCTCAAGACATCAACACCCTGCTCGCCACCGATCCTTTACTTGCTGACTTAAAGGGAAAAGCTCTGGTCGAAAAAATCACCCCGGACGGAATTTTGACCAAGGTCAACCAGCAGCTTCGCAGCCTGCCAATGCGCCCGGATAGGTTCCTGAATGCCACTATCTCCTTTGTTCCGGTTGTTTTAAAAGACAGCGTAGTCTTTGAAATCCACGACGTCCAAGTTCTCGGAAAAGATGTTCCGCAAGGTTTTATCGAAGGCTATTCAAAACAGGACTTCTATAAAGTGGACACCAAAAACGAAGCTCTGAAACCTATTTTACTTCAGCTTCGCCGGACTTATCTGGAAGCAGACCAGATTATTGTAGAAACAGGAAAAGAGCCGCTCGATGGCTGATGAAAAGGGTAGTTTAAAAGGCAAGTCATGCTGCGCACCGAGCTCAGGACGAGCGAATCCGGATGAGCACGCGTTGACAAATATCACCGCTCCCTCGATGCAGGCAAAACCGACGACATGGTTCAACTGCGAGGAGGCCCTTTTCTCATGGGGGGAGAAGGCCCTGAATGCTGGGGCGCTGATGGTGAAGGGCCGGTTCGAGAAATCACAATATCCCCCTTTCACTTGGATCGTTGCTGCGTCAGCAATAATGAGTTCGAACAATTTGTGAAAGCCACTGCTTATCAAACTGAAGCGGAAAGATTCGGCTGGTCATTTGTGTTTTTTAACCAGATCCCCAAAGCCCGTCGCAAGGCCATGAGATTTGAAACGGTATACGGTCTTTCCTGGTGGGCGAAAGTCGACGACGCCGATTGGCGAAAACCTGGCGGCCCAAGTACTCATATTAGAAAAAAAATGGATCACCCGGTCGTTCATGTTTCGTGGAACGACGCACAGGCTTACGCGCAGTGGCTCGGCAAACGCCTGCCCACGGAAGCCGAATGGGAATTCGCTGCCCGAGGAGGCCTCGAGCAACAACTCTACCCTTGGGGAAACGAGCTCACTCCCGATGGAAAACACCGCTGCAATATATGGCAAGGTCAATTTCCTGATAACGACACCGGGGAAGATGGTTTTCGTGGCACCGCACCGGCAAAGTCTTTCAAAGCCAATGATTTCGGCCTCTATAACATGAGCGGCAACGTGTGGGAGTGGATACATGACTGGTTCAGCCCCGCCTACCCACAAACCGCAAAGCCAGCAGACCCTCAAGGCCCGGAGAAGGGCGACAGCCGAATCATCCGTGGCGGTTCCTTCCTCTGCCACGACTCTTACTGCAATCGCTACCGTGTATCTGCCCGCACCTCCAACACCCCCGATTCATCGACCTGTCACACCGGCTTTCGATGTGCACTGTAACAAATTCATTACGCCTTTTTTACAGAAACACCTCGTTTACGCTTTGGATAAAGCTCCCGGCACATCCCACACACGGTACCATCACATCCTCGGGCAGAGCAATGTTCCCGTCCGTAAAAAATGATCTGTAAGTGCAAACGATTCCAACTCTCCTCGGCAAACAAACGCTTCAAATCTCTTTCAGTCTGCACCACGTTTTTACCATTGGTAAGTTTCCACCTTTGAGCCAACCGATGAATATGAGTATCCACGGGAAAAGCCGGCACGCCAAAAGCCTGGGCCATCACCACCGAAGCTGTTTTATGACCCACTCCCGGTAATGCTTCCAGGTCTTCGAAATTTTCCGGCACCCGCCCTTGGTGTTTATCGATGATAATTTTTGAGAGCCCGGAAATCGCCTGACTTTTCCGCGGAGACAAACCGCAGGGACGAATGATCGCTTTGATATCATCTACAGCCAGTTCGGCCATAGTCTCTGGATTGTCCGCCAGTGCAAACAATGCCGGAGTCACCTGATTGACCCGCACGTCAGTACATTGAGCTGAAAGCAATACCGCCACTAATAAAGTGTAAGGATCCTTATGATCCAATGGAATGGGAGTTTCTGGATAGAGCTCATCCAGCCTCTTCAAAATTAGCTCAGCCCTTTCAGCCTTCGTCATGAAAGCACGATAGGTCGTTCAAACGCTAAATCCATCCCGCAATTCCTCAGGAATATGAATGATTTTCTGCTGGATGACTTCCAACATCTGGCGCACATGCGGCGCTTTTCCGGCACGGGATTTCAAAATCCGCTCGCTTTCAGAAAAACTCCCCCACTCCAATACTTTAATCCCCACATGTCGCGTTCCCCACCGCTTCATCGACGACAGACTCGGCTTGTAAATATCTATCGTATCAGACCCAACCAAGGCACTCCCGTAATCTTCAACCACATACTCCTGTGGCAACCCGTCGATCTTAAATCGTGTTCCCAACGGAAAACGTGACCAATCAGCAGCCGCACTGCGGTGGTCTTCGGTGTGCTTCAAAACGCCCCCCGCCGCATTGCTTTTACCATATTTCCAACTATCACGCTCTTGATGCGAATAAGCCGTCGTTCTCACCACAAATTCACTAGGCGCACTTTTACGAATCTGCTTGGCTCGTGCACTCTCGGCTCGCGATTCTGCTCGTGTTGGGGCGATCTTTGTTGTTTCGCTCTGAGGCGCAAGCGCGGTTGAAATGGGTTCATCTGCGCTGGCAACAGGCGCAGGCTGAATTGCTGGCATTGCCGGCGAAATGGTATGGCTAAGGTGAGTATGGGTGCTGCAACTGGAAACAGCCACCGCTACAAACAATGCGCTCGTTACACTATAATACTTACGTAAGTCCATCTCGATCTAGTATTTAAATATGATTAAATATCAATCTTTGTCCAGAAAATAGTATTTTCACTCTCTGGCAACACTCGTTCCTCTAACGCCGACTATATAACTCAACAACTATAAAGATCAAACGGTTTTCAATAATCTGACAGTCGTCGGCCCTTGAGAGCAGAACCATTGCATAAAATGTCTGATTGCCAACAAAGAAAGCTCTTGCGTCGACCTGTTAGTTCAGAAAAGATGAGCTATGCCCGACACCGCCCAGCTGAAAGAAGCAATAACCACGCTTACAGGGATCCTCCAAAAACAACAGGATCTAGGAAAAGAGCGAACTTTGCTCTCAAAATCCCACTTGGATATTCTGGAAGGCCTCCCGCAAAAAATCTCCCAGATGAACCCTCTACCCGTTCCTGTAGCTCCTGCCCCGCCTTCATTGGCTCCCGCAAAAGCAATTTCTCCCTCTTCTTCCGCAAAGTCATCGGCCAACGATAATGCCTATCTTGCTCGTGGAATCGAATGCCTGATGCCCGAAGGAAAAACCAAACGAGAGCGTCTCAACCACCTCGCCAAAATGGTCAAAATGGACACCCAATGCCAATCGCTTGGCACCTTGCGTGAAACCATGGTTTTTGCCAGCGGCAACCCTGACGCCAAATTGATGTTGGTTGGCGAAGCTCCGGGCTCTGAAGAAGAAGCGCAGCACAAACCCTTTGTCGGTCCTGCCGGGCAACTATTGGATAAAATACTGGGGGCCATGGGATTGAGTCGGCAGGATGTTTATGTCAGCAACATCGTGAAGTTTCGCCCACAAGTCGCTGGAAGCGGTGATACAAGTACCGAACACCGGAAACCTCATCGCGACGAAATTAAAAACTGCCTGAAATTTATCATGGCGGAAATCGATGTCGTTCAACCTGCCGTTATTGTCGCCCTCGGCGGGACGGCTGCCAATGCACTACTGGACAATCAGGAACCGGTGGGGAGTTTACGAGAACAAAATCACTCGCTCAAAGCCATTCCAGTAATTGTCACCTATCATCCATCCTACCTGCTACATTGTGAATCAAGTTCCCCTGGAAAATTTAAAGCAGAGAAACGTAAAGTTTGGAACGACATGAAGTCAGCTATGGAAAAACTTGGCCAGCCTTCTCAAAGCTGATTCTGCTCAATCAACATGAATCAATCCGAAGAACCCCCTGCCAGTAAGGCATTCACCACCTTCCTCCCGCTCTTCCACGGGACGTAACGCTTGCTTGATTGCCGGCACCATCGTGACACTGGCGGTATGCACCACCTTGGTGATTGTCGGCATAAAAGCTCTCGAAACTTACCAATCCATCGCCGCGGGATTGCAGGGTCCATTCCTAGAATCAAAGATTCAGGAGACTTTCCAGAACACCGCCTTTGCAGCAAGTGGTAACGAGGGTGGCATTTTGGAAGTTGCCACCGCAGACACCACCGAAATTTTTGCAAAAAAATCCGAGATCTCTTTATTCGATCACATCCTCCCTCTGGGCGCTACCGTATCAGAGATTCAAATTCCCGCAGTGTACCGTTACCACATCGACCTTAACGATGCGTGGCAGATCAGCTCGCAACAGAACAAATGCGTTGTCGTCGCTCCGAAGATCAGCGCCAGTCTTCCCGTTGCCTTTGATACCGGAAAAATGAAAAGCAAAACTGCCAGCGGCTGGGCCAGATGGAACAAACACGAAAACCTCAGCGAACTAAAAAAAAGCCTGACGGGAAAACTTGCTAAAAAAGCCGTCTCGCCAAAAAACATCGACCGGGTTCGTGAAGAAGCCCGGCTCTCCATTGCCAAATTTGTAAAAACGTGGCTACTTCATCAAGAACACTGGAACAAAGAACGCTTCACCGAAATCATCATCCTATTCCCCGATGAAGTCGAAAGCCTGGACCTAAAACCAGGCCATCCCTTGCCTCCCGCAACCCTCCGTCTCAACCATACCGTATCCCCCCCGGCACCCGAAGCCCTTCCCGAAACCAAACTATGAGCATTCAATCTCTCTGTATCTTTTGCGGATCCAAAAAGGGTCGGTTACCGATTTACGCAGACACCGCAGCAGACATCGGGCGCTCCATGGCCAGCAAAGGCATCCGGCTCGTCTATGGGGGCGGCAGCGTCGGCTTGATGGGAGTTTTGGCCGACGCCTGCCTCGAAGCCGGAGGAGAGGTCATTGGAGTCATAACCGAACAGCTCATGGATCTGGAACTCGGCCACAGCGACCTCACCGAACTCTGCGTAGTTGATACCATGCTTGATCGTAAAGCACTGATGGCAGATCGCGCCGATGCTTTCATCTCCATTCCGGGTAGTGTGGGAACACTGGATGAACTGTTCGAAATGTTGACCTGGACACAGCTGAACATCCATTTCAAGCCCTCGGGACTGCTTAATATCAACGGTTACTATGACAACTTGATTGCCCTGATAGACAATCTCGTCAAAGAAGAGTTTTTGTCTCAGCCCCACGCCGACCAGCTACATGTAGAAACCAACTTCGACACCTTGTTGGCTCGATTGGAAAGCATGGCGACCGGCTGATTCAATCTCCTCTTCAAACTGTTGCATTTTTCAGATAAGATCGCACTCAAGCTTGAAGCTCAAGCTGTCTGACCTGCATTTCATCCGCCGCAATCTG
>JAADHD010000370.1 GCA_013152075.1 Verrucomicrobiota bacterium
GTATCCCCAACTTCGACTGCCTTCGCTGTCCCTTTGGCGATGCCGTCAAGTCCGCCTGCCATGTATTTACCCTCTTCCTTGAATGGGCCATCATTGCCATCACTGAGGCCAGCAGTATCAAATTTGATCACCTCTGCACGATTTGTCACCACGTAACCATACTTCCCTTCAATGGTCGGAGATGAGCAAATCCCCAGAAACTCCCAGTCGTTCACCTGGCCTGATGGCAATTTCGGAACCGTTAATTGCCACAGGAACTTGCCTGATTTTTCATCAAAGGCCATCACCACTCCGCGGTCACCTTCAATTTTTGGATTGCGCGGGTTATTATTGTTGGTGCCAACAAAAACCCGTCCACCTGAAATCGTAGGTGTTCCATAAGCCTGATCTCCCAATTTGACGATCCACTTGGCGTTGGTCGCGGTTTTGACATCGATTTCACCGCCGGATTCTTCTCCCGCAGAAATATCCGAGGGAATATTCTTCGAGGGGGAAAACATATTCTTACTGCTATCACGTCCCCATTGAGCCCAGTCACCTGCACCCTTTTTCTCTTCTGCTCCTGTAACCGAGGCCAATCCAACAGCCACCAGTACACAAATATATTTTGTTAGTTTCATTTTATAAGAAGTAAGCAGGGTTAGTGCGCTATTTCAACGCTTTCTGCTTCAGGCGTTGCCTGCTCATCGCTCGAGCTTTTGTTGCCCTCACCCACCTCTGCACCAACAATTTTCCCCTGCTCGGGTTGGTACTTTTCGTTGGTCGATAAAGCCCCGGTTGGGCAAGCTTCCACCACTTTGTCAGCGACGTGCTCCAGCCCTTCCCAAAGTGACTTGTCCAGAGAAACTCCGGCAGTCACATTGAAGCCACGACCAACAAAGGTGAAACCGTAAGTTTCATCCTCTTCCTTGGTGATCTGCACACAGAGACTGCACTTGATGCATTTACCTGATTCATAAACCGCACCGGCGTTCTGATTAACGTGATCATACTTCGCCCGCTGTTCTCCTTTGAACATCGATTGCTTGGCACCGTACTTATCACTGTAAATTCTTAGTGAACAGTCATGCGAAGCACGGCAGTCGCAGTGCATGCAGCGTTCCCCTTCAAGCTGAACATCGGCCTTGTTGTATCCATCAGCTTCAAGATTATCCGGAGTCACCCGTGCTATCGGATTGGCTCCTGTCACAAAAATATCGATCTCACCTTCCTGCAGGCGTCCCATCATGTGATTATACATTTCAACGATGCCATCAATTTTCACCTCGTTGGCATACTGACTGGCGCAGGCGGCTACATCCTTAGCGGATTGCACCGCTTTCAAAATAGGCATCTTCTCCTTGGTAATACTGCCGGCAGCGAACACCCCTTCGACTTCAGTCAGTGCCTTTTTCCGATCAATCTTGATGCCCTTTTTCTCATCAACAGGAATTCCAATCGCCTCAAGCGCCTCGTTACCGATGTGGCCACAGGTCAAAACGACAGCCTGATAATCAGCTCTTAAAGTGTCGAGACTTACCTGATCACCAAGCGCACATGAGGTTTTGAATTCAGCCCCCATCATTTCCAGAACCTTCACCTCCCCTTCGATCACCCAATTCTCCATCAGGCTTTGATCATAATCTTCTTCGCTGCGCAGCCTTCCTCCCAGTTGTTCCTCTTTCTCAATGATGGTGCAGGCGTGGCCTTCCCGCATCAGGTAATAAGCGGTGGCCAATCCTGTAGCACCGGAACCTACAATGACGATCTTTTTGCCTGAACTCTCCCGCATGGGGGGGATATAAGGCGTTTCGCGTTTCAGATCCCAATCCGAGATAAAACGCGTCATGTGACGAATGGAAACGCCGTCATCGTATTGCGCACGGCGGCAGCCTTTTTCACAGGGAGCGGTGCAAAAGCGTTCCAGTATCGAAGGAATCGCCATGTCCTCACGTACCGTGGCAATCGCATCCTCAAATTGATCATCCTTGATCTCGCGGATCATTTTAGGGATCTCGGAGTGAATCGAGCATAGACGCTGACAAGGGGCTTCACAGTCACCGACGTGTTCACTGAGCAAGAGCTCGAGTGTTGACTTGTGATGCGCCATGATTTCATCGCACTGCGTATCGATTTCCATGCCATCAGCACAGAGGGCGGAGCAGGCCGGATGGGTTCTTCCACTGGTTTGATCCTTCACCGTGCACATCATGCAGGAAGTGAAATAATCGTAACCATCGCGATAGCACATGATCGGGATGTCGATCCCGAGCTTTTTAGCGGCATGGTAAATCGTAGTAGCTTCTTCAAGCTCGATTTCCTGATTGTCGATCGTAAGTTTCATCGCTTTTTATACTTGATCCAGATCGACAATATGAATTGCGTCAACAGGACAAACCTGGAGACAGATGTCACAACGAGTGCACATCGGATCCTGGATGACATGATGTTTGTAGGGGTTCATCGGAATGGCGTCGGTAGGGCAATACTGAGCACAACGTGTGCAGCCGATGCAGGTATCGTCGATGTCGTAACGAACCAGTGGCACACATTTTTTTGCCGGGCACTTACCCGCAATGTGCGCCTCGAATTCCTCCCTGAAATACTGCATACAGGATAATACAGGATTCGGCGCCGTCACACCAAGTCCGCAGAGGCTGCCCTCTTTGGTGATGGCCGCAAGTGTTTCCAGTTTTTCGAGGTCTCCCTTACGTCCCTTGCCTTCACAAAGTCGATCAAGAATTTCTCCCATCCGCTTGGTGCCTATTCGACAATGAGTGCACTTACCACAGGACTCATCTTGCAAAAAACGCATGAAGTATTTTGCGATATCAACCATGCAATCCGTGTCATCGAGGACCACCATGCCTCCCGATCCCATAATCGCTCCAACTTTAGCGATCTCTTCGTAATCCACCGGAGTGTCACACAAATGCTCTGGCACACATCCGCCTGAAGGGCCGCCCATTAGAACCGCCTTGAGTTTTCTTCCATTGGGAATACCGCCGCCAACATCTTCGACAATTTCACGCAGCGTCATTCCCATGGGGATTTCGATCATTCCCCCGCGATTGACTTTTCCTGCCAAGGCAAATGTTTTACTACCCTTGCTTTTTTCAGTTCCAATGGCGGCAAATTTTTCCGCACCGTTGCGAACGATCCATGAGATGGAAGCGAAGGTTTCAACATTGTTGATGAGAGTAGGTTTTCCCCACAGCCCGGATTGAGCTGGAAATGGTGGGCGAAACCTTGGCATTCCGCGTCCTCCTTCGATCGCTGACATCAATGCGGTTTCTTCTCCACAAACAAAAGCCCCTGCCCCTTCGACCACTTCCAGTTTCAGCTTCATACCGGTGCCGAGAATATTGTCACCGAGGTAACCGTGCTCTTCGCATTGGGCAATCGCATTTTGAATCCGCTCGGTCGCCAGTGGATACTCCGCGCGAATATATAGAACGCCCTGCTCAGCTCCA